>CANPDS010000218.1 GCA_947573015.1 uncultured Muribaculum sp. | reverse complement strand
TGATATGTCTCATAGCCAAGATCGGCGATAAAACCTGACTGTTCGGCGCCGAGCAGATTGCCGGCGCCTCGTATGTCAAGGTCCTGCATGGCTATGTGTATGCCGCTTCCAAGCTCACTGAAACTTTCGATAGCCTGCAAGCGTCGGCGAGCCACAGGAGTGAGCGGATTGCCGGCCGGCACAAACAGATAGCAGAATGCCTTTCGTGATGAACGCCCTACCCTGCCACGCAGCTGATGTAACTCGCTGAGGCCAAAATTCTGGGCATTGTTTATTATTATGGTGTTGACATTCGGCATATCTATGCCACTCTCGATGATAGTGGTTGCCAGAAGCACGTCATAGTCGTGGTTGGCGAAATCTATGATGGCTTTCTCCAACTTCTCGGGAGGCATCTGCCCGTGGGCCACTATGGTACGGGCATCAGGCACGAGCCGGTGTATCATTTTTTCCAACTCATAAAGTCCTTCGATACGGTGGTTAACAAGAAATACCTGACCACCACGCGACAACTCGAAATTCACAGCCTCCTGCACTGTATCATCGCCCATCGTGCTGACTGTGGTAAGTATGGGATAGCGATTGGCCGGAGGAGTTGTTATGGCTGAAAGATCACGCGCACCCATAAGCGAGAACTGGAGCGTGCGCGGAATAGGCGTGGCAGACATTGTCAGTGTGTCAACATTGACTTTCAACTGCTTGAGACGCTCCTTCACAGCCACTCCGAACTTTTGTTCCTCATCCACCACCAGCAATCCGAGATCCTTGAACTTCACGGCCTTGCCAATAAGTTTATGGGTGCCTATGATGATATCTATCTTCCCCTCAGCCAGATCGGCAAGTATCTGCTTGGTCTCTCTTGCAGTGCGTGCGCGTGACAGATAGTCGACACGCACAGGAAATTCCTTAAGGCGTTCGGAAAATGTGTTGAAATGCTGATAGGCAAGAACTGTTGTCGGCACGAGCACGGCTGTCTGCTTCCCGTCGGTAGCAGCCTTGAATGCCGCACGGATTGCAATCTCTGTCTTTCCGAAGCCTACATCTCCGCATATCAGACGGTCCATCGGACGCGCAGACTCCATATCTCGTTTCACAGCTTGTGTTGCAGTGAGTTGATCGGGCGTGTCCTCATATATGAACGATGCCTCAAGCTCGTTTTGCAGATACGAGTCGGGAGAAAACGAGAAACCTTTCTCATCCTTACGTGCGGCATAAAGTCTTATAAGATCGCGCGCTATATCCTTTAGCTTCGATTTAGTGCGCTCCTTCAGCTTGCCCCACGCTCCAGAACCAAGACGGTTGATACGAGGCTCCACGCCCTCCTTGCCCCGATACTTAGCAAGCTTGTGCAGCGAATGTATGCTTACAAGAAGTATGTCATTGTTGAGATATACCAGTTTGATCATCTCCTGCATGCGCCCGTTGACTTCCGTACGGATCAAGCCACCGAACTTGCCCACACCATGATCCACATGCACGATATAATCGCCCACCTCAATCTGACCAAGTTCTTTGAGCGACAATGCCACTTTCCCGGAACGTGCACGGTCGCTCCGCAGATTATATTTATGAAAACGGTCGAATATCTGGTGATCGGTAAAAACACAAAGATGAGTATCATGATCCACGAATCCCTCATGCACAGTGGATATTACCGGTGTGAAACGTATGTTATCGTCGCCTCTGTCGGCAAATATAGCGCGCAAACGCTCTATCTGTTTTTCACTGTCAGACAACACATAAATAGCATATCCATCGGCGATGAAACGATTGAACGAATCGGAAATCAGGTCGAAATTCTTGTGATATATACCTTGCGGAGTGCATCCGAAGCGCATCACAAAACCATCTTCATCAGCCACATCGTGAGATGCGGTGAAACGCATCTGTTTCATCGTTCCAATCGTATATGCGAACGCATCTGGATCGACAAGCTGCTTCAAAGCTTCAGCATCACCCTCCTCGGCGATAGTGGCACTGATACTGAATGATTCGGCTGCCACTGCTCTTACGCGCTCTATAGTATAGTCGGCATCGCGAACCCACAGGATTGTATCCGGACCGGCGAAATCAAGCAAAGATATCGACGACATTGCCGCACCGGGAGTGACATCGGCGGTTATGGCGATTTCATCAAGATTACGCTCTGAAAGCTGAGTCTCAACGTTGAATGTTCGTATCGTTTCTATCTCGTCGCCAAAAAAGTCGAGTCGGAACGGCTGCTCCGAACTATAACCGAATATATCCAATATCGAACCTCTGATAGCAAACGTACCCGGTTCATAGACGTAATCTACCTCTGCAAAGCCATTTGCACGCAACCATTTGGCAGTTTCGGTAAGATCAACGGGCTTGTCGCGGCGCAAGGTAAGCGTGCTATTGTCAATAACCTTACGGGCTGCCACTTTCTCAGCCAAGGCCTCGGGATATGTAACGACAAAACGTAGCGACGCATCATTGCCCCAACGGCTGAGCACCTCAGTGCGCATAATCTGCGATGGTGCGTCGGGCTGCCCATACTTGATAGCGCGCCTATATCCACTCGGCATCATCAGGACCGCATCTTCACCAAGCACACGCGAAAGATCATGATAAAGATATCCTGCATCGTCGAGCGAATCGCCGATAACAATCATAGGTGCACGCACGGACCCATCGGTCTTTTTACACAAAGACGCCATAACCATAGGCGCCGACGATCCGGCCAATCCGGTGAGACGGCATATGCGCATTGATGAATCATCGAGCACGCTGTCAAGTGCCTTACGTCGAGAGGCAGTAAGAATGCGCGCACACAGCTCAGTAAGATCCATTTAATAAAATTAAACTGTCTATTAAAACGCAGGGACGCACCGTAGTGCGTCCGAACTGATATATGGTTAATTTAATAAGTATGTAGCGTCAGTAGCAGGACGACCTTGATACGCCTCTACTTCTTTGGCGCAAGTATATCCTTGTAGCGTCTGGCATCTTTGAGCACCGATGTAGCACTGTCGACTGCCACATCATGGCGTACCGACTGAGCTATCTGACCACGCTGATAATAATAACGCTTCACGATCTCCGATGCAAGGATATCATCGATATCACGCCGGTTATTGTCAAGATCATGACCAAGATCATGACGCAACAACCCTTCAAGAATATCAAGCTGATGACGGGTTGAATCGGTCATATACCCCTCGGCTTCAGCAGCCTTACGGAGATTAGACACCATCTGCTCGCACACCTTGTCATACTCGAACTTAGTAGGATCAATAAACGACTTGAACTCCGAAAATATCGTATCGGTGACCTCAAATTTATCAGGTTCGGGGATCGACGGATGCTCCGCAGCATAGCGTGTGGCAAAGTCGAATGCCCAATGATCGCTCACTATATTATATGTAAGGCGGTTTACTTCGGGATATTCTACCTTGATATCCGGTGTGATGCCACCGCCATCGCGCACTATACGTCCGTGCTTTGTCGAAAATTCATTTGTCAACGAATCAGGAGTGCGTGCCACTGATCCGTCAGGATTGCGGCGTGAGTAATCAATGGCCTGTATCAGACGTCCGGAAGGCAGATAATACTTTCCGGTGGTGACCTTGAACATACCGTCGTATGGAATAGGACGGGTGCCCTGTACCAACCCTTTGCCAAACGAACGGTTGCCGACAATCACAGCCCGGTCGATATCCTGAAGCGCACCGGCTGTAATCTCAGCAGCTGATGCCGACGATCCATCGATAAGCACTACGACAGGCAGTTCGGTGTCAATAGGCGAAGAGGTAGTTTTATATACTTTCTCATTAAGGAGTCCCTTCCCTCTGGTACGGATCACTTCAGTATTTTTCGGCACGAAATAGCTCACGATTTTCACAGCCGCTTCAAGCAAACCGCCAGGATTGCCACGAAGGTCCAGTATCAGCGATTTCATCTGTGGATTTTTCTTAAGTGCGAGCAATGCATCGCGCACATCGTTGGCCGACTTGTCGGTAAACTGCGTGAGGTAGATATAACCTATATTGTCGCCCACCATTCCATAATAAGGCACGGAAGGAAGCTGTATCTTGCTGCGCACAAGGTCAAACTTCAATATTGAATCCGCACCATTGTAAGGACGCTTTACTGTGACAGTCAACGGAGTACCGGCCTCACCTTTCAATCGCTCGCTCACCTGAGAATTATGCCATGTAAGCACTGTATCATTATCAATGGCGATAAGCAGATCGCCGGCCTTGAGCCCTGCCCGCTGAGAGGGAGTACCTTCATAAGGCTCGGATATGTAGACTCCGCGTCCCGGTATCTCAGTAATTACAGCACCTATACCACCATACTCTCCAGAAGTCATCATGGCAAGATCCTCCT
>CANPDS010000217.1 GCA_947573015.1 uncultured Muribaculum sp. | reverse complement strand
AAATTTTAAATAACCGGATAGTGAAATCAAGCTTTTTTACGGCGTCCACCCTGGCGTTGCATAGCCTTCTTCCCACTATTTTTTACCACGGAATAAGACTGTACCGGCCGCTCTTCACGAGGATTGTATCCAGGAAATAACTTCTGGATAAGGTCGGGCCTATGGATACGACGCAGAGATGACACTATGCCGCTTCGATACGTGCGGTCATACCAGAAGAAATATTGCCGTTGAGCCAATTTCTCCTCAGGACGAGTGGCGCAATATACCTTCTCTCCGGTATACGGATGGTAACCGGTGTAATAGATCTCCGTGGCCACGGTCATTGGAGTCGGGGTAAAATCCTGTACCTGCTCAAGATGCATGTCGAGCATACGTGTCTCGGCTGCAAGCTCTGCCATATCTACCTCACGGCATCCTGGATGCGACGAGATGAAATATGGGATAAGTTGTTGTTTCAGGCCACATGTACGATTTACCCGATCGAATATCTTCTTGAAATCGTAAAACTGACCAAATGACGGTTTACGCATCAACGAAAGCACAGAATCACAGGTGTGTTCCGGGGCAACCTTAAGTCGGCCTGACACATGATCGCGTATCAGCTCCTCATTATAACGGCGGTTGACAGCATCGGTCTTAGAGTCGCCGGAAGGATGCATGGACAGATCGTATCGCACCCCACTTCCGATAAACGATTTCTTCACTCCAGGAAGCGCATCCACAGCATGATATATGTCAAGGAGAGGAGCATGGTTATTGTCAAGATTCGGACATGGTTTCGGATGCAGACAAGATGGGCGCAGACACCGTTCGCACAGAGTTCTATCACGTCCACCCATACGATACATATTGGCCGATGGGCCACCAAGATCAGAGATATACCCCTTGAAATCGGCCATGCGCGTCACCTGTTCCACCTCGCGCAGAATTGACGCTTTGCTTCGCGAAGCTATAAATTTGCCCTGATGGGCCGATATGGTGCAGAACGCACAGCCTCCGAAACATCCGCGGTGCATATTGACGGAGTGTTTTATCATCTCCCAAGCCGGAATGGTCTTGCCGCGATAGCGTGGATGGGGCAAACGCGTGTATGGCAGATCAAACGATGCGTCGATCTGTGCAGTGGTCATAGGCGGATGCATCGGATTTATGCGCACCACCATGTCGCCATGACGCTGCCAGATAGTGGCACCATGCATGCGGTTGCTCTGCTGCTCCACATGTTTGAAGTTGGCCGACTGCTTACGTTTGTCGCGTAGACAATCATCGAAAGAACTGAGTATAATATTATTTTTATCCGCTGGCGGCATCTCCGATAGCGGACGCAGTACGACACTCTGCGGCAGATCAACAATATCTCCAATCTTCTCTCCAGCGGCCAGACGATCGGCAAGCTGCACAATGCTCAACTCTCCCATACCGTAAAGAATCATATCGACGGGTGCATCCACAATTATTGATGGACGCAGACGGTCCTGCCAATAGTCATAGTGACTCACACGGCGCAAGGATGCCTCTATGCCTCCGGCAACCACAGGCACATCCGGATAAATGCTCCGCAATGCCTCGGCATAAACTATAGTGGGATAGTCAGGGCGCATACCGTGGCGCCCATCGGGAGTATACGCATCATCGCTGCGACGCCGTCGTGCCGCAGTATAGTGATTGACCATCGAGTCCATGGCGCCTGGGGAAATTCCGAAAAACAGACTCGGACGTCCCAGTTTCCTGAAGTCACGGAGATCATCGCGCCAGTTTGGTTGAGGCACTATGGCGACTTTAAGGCCATGTGCCAACAGAATGCGGCCGATAACCGCCGCCCCGAACGAGGGGTGATCCACATAAGCGTCACCGGAAAAAAGTATCACATCCAGACCATCCCAACCGAGCGCCTCAACCTCCTTGACCGAGGTAGGCAACCATAGCTTGGAATCCTGGGATGAAATATTTGTATGCAATTGCTTCTGCATGAGTGCGTATTAATCTGAAATATCTTGGAATAACCGATTACTCCGGAAGAGAAGAAAGATGCTCCTCCATCTGAAGTATCTCATCGCGCATACGCGCGGCCTCCATGAAGTCCATATTTTTCGCAGCGGCCACCATCTCGCCACGCAGACGTGTGATGGAGCGCTGTAGTTCTGCCCGGTTCATATAAGGCACAACAGGATCTGCCGCGATGTCAACCGAGTGGGTATATTCCTGCATATACGGTACTTTCTTATCCTTGTCGCTCCGCTTGTCTTTCCGCGAAGCCTTTCCTGCGGATAACGCCATCTTAGCCGGAGTGGCATCCGAATCATCATCAACCCCGATTATAGCCTGACGGGCTTTTACAATAGCCTGAGGAGTGATGCCATGTTCCTCATTATAGGCAAGCTGCAATGAGCGGCGGCGCTCGGTCTCTTCAATTGTCAGCCGCATCGAGTCGGTAATCTTGTCGGCATACATGATAACTGTGCCATTGAGATTTCGGGCAGCACGTCCCACAGTCTGAGTGAGCGAACGATGACTACGCAGAAATCCCTCCTTATCAGCATCAAGGATCGCCACCAAAGACACCTCAGGCAAGTCGAGACCTTCGCGGAGAAGGTTTACTCCGATGAGCACATCGTAAGTTCCGGCCCGCAGATCATCAAGTATCTTTATTCGGTCAAGAGTATCGACATCGCTGTGTATGTACGCAGCTTTTATGCGCATCTTCAGCATATATTCATTCAACTCTTCAGCCATACGCTTTGTCAATGTAGTGACAAGCACCCTCTCCTGACGCTCGATACGCAACTGTATTTCCTCCATAAGATCATCGATCTGATTAAGGCTCGGACGTACATCAATCACAGGGTCAAGCAGACCGGTAGGACGGATTATCTGCTCGACGATCACACCCTCGCTCTTCTCAAGCTCATAGTCGGCCGGAGTAGCCGAAACATATATAGTCTGTGAAGTAAGCGATTCGAATTCATTAAATTTAAGCGGACGATTATCCAGGGCTGCCGGTAGACGGAATCCATACTCCACAAGATTCATCTTACGCGATACATCGCCACCATACATCGCACGAATCTGAGGAATGGTGACATGGCTTTCATCAATGATAGTAAGGAAATCTTTCGGGAAATAATCCAGCAGACAGAATGGCCGCATGCCGGGCTCGCGCCCATCGAAATAACGGGAATAATTCTCTATGCCGCTGCAGTGCCCTATTTCACGTATCATCTCTATGTCGTAGGTGGTGCGCTCATACAGACGGGCAGCCTCCAGTTCCTTGGCCTCTCTTTTAAAAAATTCAACCTGTTCACCAAGATCAAGCTCCATCTTCGCGATAGCCTGCCCCACTCTCTCGCGGGAAGTGACAAAAATATTGGCAGGATAAATCTTAAACTGGTCATGCTGTCCGAGCGAGGCTCCAGTCTCGGCATGTATAGTGTGGATCGATTCTATCTCATCACCCCAGAACACCACACGAAGCGTTATCTCCTCATATGCCAGACGAATATCCACCGTATCGCCCTTTACCCGGAAATTGCCTCGCGAAAGCTCTATTTCATTTCTGGAATATAGGGCATCCACCAGCTTGCGGAGGAATACATTGCGGGCAATCTTCTGACCCACCCTTATGTCAATCACCGACGCATGAAAATCCTCAGGGTTGCCAATGCCATACAGACACGATACCGACGAGACCACAATAACATCGCTCCGTCCTGACAAAAGGGCTGATGTAGTGGCAAGACGCAATTTGTCGATCTCATCATTTATCATGAGATCCTTCTCTATATATTTGTCTGAAGATGGAATGTAAGCCTCCGGCTGATAATAATCATAATAGCTCACGAAATACTCTACAGCATTATTAGGAAAGAATTGCTTCATCTCTCCATAAAGCTGCGCGGCAAGGGTCTTATTATGGCTCAGCAACAATGTAGGACGATTGACCTGTGCTATCACATTAGCCATAGTAAAAGTCTTGCCGGAACCGGTGACACCGAGCAACGTCTGCGCTGGAGCACCGTCATTTACCCCCTCGACCAACTGCCGTATCGCCTCAGGCTGATCGCCAGTAGGAGCATAGTCTGAACGTAGCTGAAATTTCATATCCGAGCCTATTATTTAATTCAAACAACAAAAATACTTATTTTGTACGATATGACAAAGATACCAAACAGCCACTACGAGATCTAAACCAAGTTAAATAAGTCGCGAAATTATTTTATAAGCTGATTTAAACTTATTACAAACTAACGTAGCGATGGCAATTTCAGAGTATACTAAGATGAAATAGTGTTGCCAACTATACGACTGAAGATTAGCATGAAATACGCACGAAAGACTTCGGCTGAAATATAACATATTTATAAAATCATACTACGTAATAATTTTCGCGACTCACTTA
>CANPDS010000216.1 GCA_947573015.1 uncultured Muribaculum sp. | reverse complement strand
ACTCGATCATGGATGGCGCACCGTTCGGTGAGAATGTGTATGCCCAGACCACTATTCCCGAGGTGTTCCAGCAAGTGCAGCTGCGGCGCGGCGCTATCGGCATAATCGGCGTAAGCTGGATCAGCTCTGACATGCGCACCACCGAGATGTCGCGCGACGAGCGCATAAAAAGCCTTGAGCAGAACGATACCACCGTGGCCGACTTCAATCCGGCGGTAAAGGTTCTGAAAGTGCGCCGCGACGACGAGTTGCGTGCCTACAAGCCCTATCAGGCCTACATCTACGACGGCCGGTATCCGCTGTTCCGCTCCATGTTCATGATCACCACGGGTGTCAACGGATCGCTCTCCCACGGATTCTATTCGTTCGTCACGGGCACCATCGGCCAGAAGATAATACAGCGCACCGGCATACTTCCGGCACGTGTGCAGCCAAGGATGGTGTATCTTGAATAAAATAAACACCCATCTGCCTACGTTCTTATATAATAATCGGCCGATATATCCAACGCCAACTGCCTGGAAAACCAAAGCGGTGAGGAGGGATACCGCCGGCTGATCATTATCGCAACCCATCAACGCAGATGGTCCACGACAATAAAAACACAGAAAGCAAACAATAGAATATAACGACAAAACAGATCTATCGACATGAAAATGAAATTTCTCTTTTCGTTCTGTCTCGCCGCTGCCCTCTCTGCCTCAGCACAGGGCTACCGCGACGGAATCGAGTACTTCAAGGCCGACCAGTTTGACAACGCCAAGGAAATCCTTGAACGCAACCTCAACGATGCCTCGACCGACAAAGCCCTCGCCTACTACTATCTCGGCGAGATCGCTCTCCGCGACAAGGACTTCAACACCGCCAAGGCCGACTTCGACAAGGGCCTTGCAGCAAATCCCGGCAGCGCGCTCAACAAAGTGGGTCTCGGCTCGCTCGCGCTCATTCAGGGTGATGTAAAGGGTGCTGAGTCTCTTTTCGACGAGGCCAAGAAGGTCAACAAGAAGGATGCCGTGGTGCTCACAGCAATCGGCCGGGCATACTTCAACGCCGATCCCGTGAAGTACGCCAAGGAGATCGAGAAGTACGACCAGCAGGCCTACAAGGCCAACTCCAAGGAGCCTTCTATCTTCGTGCTCCGTGGCGACCGTGAAGCAGCCAACAAGGAATGGGGCGATGCAGCCGCCAACTACGAGAACGCCATCCTCTACTCCAAGGGGCTGCCCGAGGCTTACGTGAAATATGCCAACGCATACTTCAATGTAAACCCCGACTATGCCATCGCCAAGCTTCAGGAGCTCCTCGAAGCATCGCCCAACTCGGCTCTCGGCCAGCGCGAACTCGCTGAGAAATATTATCAGAACGACCAGTGGGCAAAGGCTGCGAGCGCATATGGCGACTACATCAAGAACCCCAACCACTTCAAGAGCGACGAGGTGCGCTACAGTGCCCTCCTCTACTACGGCAAGCATTATGACGAGAGCCTCCAGCTCGCTGAGAAGATTCTCGCGCAGAATCCTACCGACGTTCAGAAGTTCCAGCTGATGCGTATCGTATTCCTCGACAAGAAAGATCTCAAGGACTTCCCCGGTGCGGAAGCTGCCGCTGAAAAGTTCTTCGCGCTCAATCTCCCCAACCTCAAGTATTCGTCGAACGACTACTCTTCCTACGCCGAAGTGCTCCAGGAGCTTGGAAAGGACTCTCTCGCAGTGCCCGCGCTTGAGAAGGCGCTTGAGCTTAACCCCGACAAGACCGACATCTACAAGGCTCTCAGCTCGGCCTACTCCGGTGCAAAGAACTATGACAAGGCTCTTGAGGTATACAAGGCATTCATCGACCGCGGTGACTACGTGACCAACGATCTTGTGACCCTCGCCAACCGCTATCAGAATGTGGCAGCTACTTCCGAGCCCGGCTCAGAGAAGAAGATCAACGCCATCAACAATGCTATCGCCACCATCGAGCAGATCATCGCCAAGG
This sequence comes from uncultured Muribaculum sp., assembly GCA_947573015.1. Lineage (GTDB taxonomy): Bacteria > Bacteroidota > Bacteroidia > Bacteroidales > Muribaculaceae > Muribaculum. The sequence continues at coordinate 2,432 of CANPDS010000216.1, read as the reverse complement.
TGCCCGACAACCCAATCCCCTACCGCAACAAGGCCCGTATGATGCTCGTGAAGCATGACAACCAGCCCTCAGAGGAGATGGCCACAGCCTATCAGAAGGTAGTGGAAGTGCTCGACGCCGATCCCTCCAACAAGGAGAAGCGCAGCGACATGTACAGCGAGGCTTACGCACAGATCGCATCATACTATATCTCTGAGAAGGACACCGCTTCAGCCAAGGCATACTACGAGAAGATGCTTGAGCTTGATCCTACCAACGACGCTCTCCGCGACTACATCTCAAAGATGAAATAAACACAGGAATCCGATATCCGCTGACACACTACGCGTCACAGATTCAATCCTTATATCCTGCTCCATGGCCGATCGTTACGGCCATGGAGCTTTTGTTTTCAATAAGCCGACAGGAGAGGCATATGAGACCGGTCACAGCAGGCGCGTCCTGTGTTAAAAAATCCTTAATCCGCATATTATCATCCCAATAACCCTATATTTGCACATACACATATAAGTATTGAAAATCATCACGGATCAAGCAAACCGTTGGAATATGGAATACCGCTATATTCCGCGGCTCACTTACCACCAATCAACCACATAAAAATGATACCTCTGAAAAGCCTACTCCCGGCGGCCTTACTGATCGTGGCTGCATCGTGCGCCAACAGCCATAAGCCTGTGATTACGTTTACCGAACCCACCGATCCGGTGCAGCCTACCCCGGAGGATTCAGCCGCATGGTCGGCATGCGGCAGCGGGCTCAACGGCTCATGGGCCGACGCCGATCTACGCTATCCGCGCGGCACAGTGCCCACCGGCATGCAGCAATCCGACACCCTGCGGCTCACCGCATGGCGAGGTGAACGCGTGTCGGCACAACTGCTGCTATGGACCGCCGACGGTGCCGATGGTGTGGAGTGCAGCGTCAGTGATTTTACCGGCAGCAGCTCAACAATGCCTTCATCCATAGCCACCACACGCTTTGTGAGATATACCCTCGCCGACAGCACTTTCAGCGTAGGAGCGGCCACCATGCTCTCGGCCGACATGCTCGACTCCCTCTCCACCCTAGACATAGAGCCGATGACGGTGCGTCCGGTATGGCTCACCATCAATGTGCCACGTGAGGCCATGCCTGGCAGCTATACCGCCCATGTCACCACTGCCTCCAACGGCAACTCCGCCAACATAACGCTGCCGCTGAGCATCGAAGTGCAGGACCACACCCTGCCGGCTCCCTCACAATGGAAATATCATCTCGACCTTTGGCAACATCCGGCCGCCGTGGCCAGGGCACAGGGGATAGAGCTATGGAGCGACGAACATTTCGAGGCCATGCGTCCTCTGATGGGGATGCTCGCCGATGCCGGACAGAAGGTAATCACCGCCACCCTCAACAAGGATCCATGGAACCACCAGTGTCACGATGGATATGAGAGCATGATCAGATGGACACTGAAGGATGACGGCACATGGGAGTATGACTACTCGGCATTCGACCGCTGGGTGAGCCTGATGATGGACCTCGGCATTGACAGAATGATCAATTGCTACTCGATGGTGCCGTGGAACTGCGAGCTTGAATATTTCGACCAACAGGCCGACAGCATGGTGACAGTGGTGGCTGAGCCCGGCAAGCCGATGTTCAACCGTATGTGGAAGCCTTTTCTCAATGATTTCAAGAATCATCTTGCCCAGAAGGGGTGGCTATCCATCACCAACATAGCCATGGACGAACGTTCTCCCGAGGCTATGGATGCCGCTGCCGCTCTGCTCAACGAGTGTGCCCCGGAGATGGGCTTTGCTATCGCCGACAACCATCAGTCATACAAACGCTATCCGATGATGCGCGACGTCTGTGTGTCGCAGCCAAAGACCGTGGTCGACCACTCCGATATAGTGGCACGCCGGGCCAAGGGGTTCAACACCACATTCTACATGTGCTGCAACCCGAAATACCCCAATACATTCACCTTCTCCGAACCTTTTGAGGCAGAATTGCTCGGATGGTACGGTGTGGCTCTGGACTACGACGGAATGCTCCGCTGGGCTTATAACTCATGGCCGGCAGATCCGCAGACCGACTCACGCTACGGCAACTGGTACTCCGGCGACACTTACCTCGTATACCCCTGCGCACGCTCTTCAGTGCGCTTCGAACGCCTTATCGACGGCATTGAAAACGCCGAGAAGGTGGGCATCCTCCGCAACGAAGGGGCCGACATGGCGCAGCTCGACGCTATGCTCGACAGCATACGCAACAACAATATCAACGACCCATCGCTGCCATGGCGACAGATCACTGCCGCCGCCCGTGAGGCTCTCTACCAGGCATCGCGCAAGCCCGGGGTGTAAGAGGGTGTTTCGTTTCAGAAACATGTAAACAAGGGGAAACAAGATGAAACAAGGCACGGACATGTCTTGTCATCCTGC
>CANPDS010000215.1 GCA_947573015.1 uncultured Muribaculum sp. | reverse complement strand
GAAAACTCCGAAGTGCTCGATGAGGTGGTGGTGGTAGGCTACGGCGTACAGAAGAAACGCGATGTATCCACAGCCATATCACAAATCAAGTCAGCCGACATCGCCAACCTGCCGTCAAGCGATTTCCGCCAATCTATGGCAGGCAAGATGCCTGGTGTACAGGTAATGCAGACCTCCGGTGATCCCGAAGGCAACAACGTGATGGTGCGAGTGCGTGGTGTAAGTTCTGCCACCGCAGGCAACGACCCGCTCTATATCGTCGACGGAGTGCCAATGGAAAATGGCCTTAGCAACATCAATCCAAGCGATATTGAAAGCCTTGAGGTACTTAAGGATGCATCAGCCGCAGCTATCTATGGTAGCCGAGGCTCAAATGGTGTCATCATCATCACCACCAAGAAGGGAACATCTGAACATGCTACCGTAACCTACGACGGGTATCTCTCATGGGATAAAGTGTCGAAGAAAATCGACATGATGAACGCATATGAATATGCCCAGCTATCAAAGGAAGCACACACCAACGCTTACCTCGATCTACATCCAGGAGGTACTGAGCCCAACGGCTCTCGCCCTGAATCATTTTCAAACTATCCTATAGAATTTGAGCCTTATCTGCAAGGCATGACCGGCCTTACCGATACCGACTGGCAGGACGCCATATTCCGCACAGGCTTCTCAATGAACCACAACGTAGGAGTAAGCGGTAAATCTGGCGATACAAACTACTTCGTATCAGCCAACTACCTAAAGAAAGAGGGTGTGATCATCAACTCCGACTTCAAGAAATACTCTTTTCGCCTCAATCTTGACGGCAAATATCAGCGCCTGAGCTATGGCGCCAACATGTCACCCTCCTACTCAGAGAGCAACAAAGTAAATGCATCGGGAGCCTACGGCAGTGGAGGCGTTGTGCAGTCGGCACTTGCATCTTGTCCGATATGGCCCGTCTACAATGCCGACGGATCATTCAACTGGCAGGGTAACGGCTATTGGCGCATAGGCAACGACTACCAGCACAACGAAATACTAAATCCGGTGGCACTTGCAACCCTCATCAAGGACAAAATCACACGCTTCAACTTCACCGGACGCGGCTTTCTCGGCTTTGACTTCGGACGCGGCTTCAAATTCCAGACCTCATTCGGTGGCAACTACTACGGTACCAACGAAGATTATTACCGTCCATCATCACTGCCCCTCATAGGAAAAGCTTATTATGATCAGGCATCCAACCCTGTAGCCGAAGTAACCAACGGCAGCTACTTCAACTGGCTGTTTGAGAATCAGCTCACCTGGTACCGCGACTTCGGACGCCACAGCGTGAACGCTGTGCTCGTGCAGTCGGCACAGAAGGAGACCTACAAAGGCGTATGGGTAAAGGCAACCGACTACCCCAACGACTATATCCAGACCATCACAGGAGGCACCGTATCCGATGGTACATCGCAGACCACACAATGGTCGCTCGCCTCATATCTGGCACGTGTGCAGTATTCTTACGACGGCATCTACATGTTATCAGCGGCTATCCGTGCCGACGGCTCCTCACGATTCGGCAAGAACAACCGCTGGGGCTACTTCCCTTCAGCTTCAGCAGCATGGCGATTCACCGGCGAAGACTGGTGGCGCAATATCTCATCGATGCAGTGGCTCAACGACGGTAAATTACGCGTGAGCTACGGTGAAACCGGTAACTTCAATATCGGCAACTACGAGCATCTATCCACAATGGGCATCGAGGACTATATCCTCGGCACAGGTAGCGGCTCTCTCGTAAGCGGTTATAAACCTACCTCTGTCGATAATCCCGATCTCACATGGGAAAAGACAAAGATGGTCAACATCGGTATCGACCTTCTTGCTTTCAACGGATTCCTGAAATTCACAGGCGAATACTACAATGCCGACACCCACGACATGCTTCAAAGCGTACTGGTGCCGCGTCCCACTGGCTACGGTTCCACCCTTATGAATATCGGCAAGGTCAACAACCACGGATTCGAGGTGACTCTTGGTTCCAGCCACTCTTTCTCCAACGGCCTCACCTACAGTTTCAACGCCACATGGGCCAAGAACTGGAATGAAGTGAAGGAACTTGGTCAAAACAACGCGCCAATCATTAAATCCGGATCAGTAGATCATGCTTACTACATCACAGAAGTAGGCAAGCCTATCGGAAGTTACTACCTGCTCGTACAGGACGGTATATTCAAAAACGAAGAAGAACTCCGTGCATATCCTCACTTTGACAACGCTTGTCCCGGCGACTTCAGATTCGTGGACGTAAACGGCGACGGTGTCCTCGATGTGAACACTGACCGTGCTGTGGTAGGCAATTACATGCCCGACTTCACTTACGGATTCAACGGGCAACTCAACTGGAAAGGCATAGACCTATCATTTGCATTCCAAGGTGTATACGGCAATGAGATTCTCAACCTGAACCGCCGCTACCTTGACAACATGGAGGGCAACACCAACGGCACCAAAGCATCGCTCAACCGCTGGCACTCCGCTACCGATCCCGGTGATGGATTCACCAACCGTGCCAACCGCAAGCAGACCGGCTACAACGCCCGTACATCCACATGGCATGTTGAGGACGGTTCATATCTGCGTCTGCAAAACCTTACCATAGGCTATACCCTCCCTGCACATTGGACCAAAAAACTCCATATCGAGAAGTGCCGAATCTACTTCTCAGGCAACAATCTCCACACATGGACAAACTATTCAGGCTACAACCCTGAGGTTAGCCTCCGCAGTTCAAATGCCCTAACCCCCGGTGAGGACTACGGCACATATCCCCTGGCACGCACCTTCATGGTCGGCCTAAACATAACCACCTTCTAACATCCGAAAAAACTATGTTCAAATATATCAAGACTGCATTGCCGCTTATCGCCGGCGCACTGCTGATGACCGCCACTACATCGTGCGGCGACAGCTTTTTCGATCTGCAGCCCGACGACGAGGTGACAGGCGACAAGGTCTACAAGACCGAAAACGACTTTGAACTTGCTGTAAACGCATGCTATTCAAAGCTACAGACCCAGATGGATTTCTATATCGAGATGTGCGAGTTCCGCAGCGACAATCTTTCACTTAACGCTCCGACAGCTGGCACTCAGGACCGATATGATATCGACACGTTCAACGAGACATCGGCCAACACCATCATCGACAACCTTTGGGAAAATTTCTACAACGGCATATACCGCTGCAACAAGGTTCTCGACAAGATTGACGGCGCCGAGTTTGATCAAAGCAAGAAACTCCAGTTCAAGGGGGAAGCAATGTTTGTACGTGCGTTAACACTTTTCAATATGTACCGCGCATGGGGCACCGTTCCTGTGCCTCGCCGAGTGCTCACCGTAACTGAGGCTCTGAAACTCGGACGCGCCAGCGAAAGTGAAATGTACGGTTATCTTGCCGGGGATCTTGAGCAGATCATCAACGAGAACATGCTCCCCGACAGCTACAGCGGCAAAGATGTCGGAAGAGCTACTTCCGGAGCAGCAAAAGCCCTTCTTGCCAAAGTATATCTCACTTTCAAGCAGCCTCAGAAAGCCGCCGACCTGCTGCGTGGCATGATCGGATCTTACGATCTTCTCCCGAATATCGCCGATGTATTCGATGTAAATAATAAAATGAACCGTGAGATTATTTTTGCAGTGCGCTACAACAAGAGCGTTGTAGGAGAAGGACACGGAGCATGGTACTCAATCACCAACGCAAGCGACGACAACAACCGCACAAATACTCTCAAGACTCTTTATGACGGCACAAACGATGCCCGCGCAGATCTACTTGACTTTGTTCAGGTGCCGGGAGTCAACGCCTTTCTCATGCGCAAATTTTTCGACACCCGCGATGAGTCGACCAAGCAGTATGGCCCAGACAATATCCTCATCCGATATGCCGATGTTTTACTTATGTATGCCGAAGCTCTCAATGAGGTAGCATACAGCAATGACCAGAACTCTCCTGCACTGGCAGCCCTGAATCAGGTGCATCAACGCGCAAACCTACCAGCCTTAGACATCGCCGATCTTCCATCGCAGGATGCATTCCGTAAAGCGGTGATGCTTGAGCGTCAGAAAGAGTTCCCTTACGAGGGACACCGCTGGTTTGACAGCGTACGCCTTGGCGGTGCAAAAGAAGCCGCAGCAGCAGAAGGCAAGAGCATACAGGATTACCAGTTGCTCTATCCGATACCATCGTCGGAGATTGAGCGTATCAACGATACATCTCTCGTATGGCAAAATCCCGGTTACTAATGAACTTAAAAAACGATTCCAAAATGAAATCCAAGATAGCGGGCCTCGGCCTGATGTTCGCAGCCGTGATGACATTCACGGCCTGTGAAGATGAAAACAACTACTCGGCGTCGTTTGACCGATTTGAGCTTGACGGCGTG
>CANPDS010000214.1 GCA_947573015.1 uncultured Muribaculum sp. | reverse complement strand
AGCGCCCAGAATCTTCTCACCATAAAGAGCAAGAACTTTACAGGAGTCGATCCCGAAAACCCGAATTTCGGATATCCAATCCCAACCAACGTCACTTTCGGCGTAAATGTCACCTTCTAACCAATGCAAAAACCAGAACATATGAAAAAGGCATTATATACAGCAGCCCTGTCTCTCGTCCTGCTATCAACCGGATGCGACGACTTTCTTGACGAGCAGAAACCCCAGGGGGTACTTGATCAGGATCAGGTGCTCGATGCAAGATATATCGACAACCTTGTAATCTCCGCCTACGCCGTATGGATCTCCGCCGAGGATATCAACTCATCATTCTCCATGTGGAACTTCGACGTACGCTCTGACGATGCCTACAAAGGGGGCAACGGCACAGAGGATGGCGATGTGTTCCATGCTCTTGAGATATCGCAAGGCATCATGACCACGAACTGGAACATCTCGGACATGTGGCAACGTCTCTACAATGCAATCTCCCGCGCCAACTCCGCACTGCAGGTGCTCGACTCGATGGATCCCACCTCATATCCACTGCGCGACACCCGCATAGCCGAGATGAGATTTCTCCGCGCCCATGGACATTTCCTTCTGAAGCGCCTCTACAAAAACATACCATTCGCAGTAAATGAGAATCTCACCCCGGAAGAGTACAACAATCTCGACAACACCGCCTACAGCAACGACGAAGGCTGGCAACTGATTGCCGATGACTTTGAATATGCCTTCCGCAATCTACCCGTAAAACAGGATGAGACAGGCCGTCCATGTCGTGCCGCTGCCGCAGCCTATCTGGCCAAGACATATCTCTACAAAGCCTACCGTCAGGATGATGCAGGGAGCCACCGCATCACTTCGATCAACCGCGACGACCTTCTCAACGTGGTGAAGTACACTGATCCGACCATCATGACAGAGGGAGGATTTGCTCTGGAGCCTGACTTCCACAACAACTTCCGCCCCGAGCCCCAGTATGAGAATGGTGTGGAATCGATATGGGCCATGCAGTATTCATTCAACGACGGCACAACACATGGCAATTGCAACTGGTCATATGGCCTTATCGTGCCCAACATCCCCGGTGTGACCGATGGTGGCTGCGATTTCTACAAGCCGAGCCAAAATCTTGTCAATGCTTTCCGCACGGATGAGAACGGACTTCCGTCGAATGTCACCACTACTGACTTCAACATGACTTCCGACTATGCCGATCCCCGTCTGTTCCTCACAGTAGGCATACCTGGCACCCCATATATGTTCAACAAAAACTACATGATCGACCGCAGTGCGGTATGGAGCCGCAGCAACGGCCTTTACGGCTACCACATCTCCCTCAAACACAATGTTGATCCCGATGGAGAATATCTGGTAAAAGGCTCATGGTGGGGTTCGCCCATGAACCGCATAGTACTGCGCTATGCCGATGTGCAACTCATGCGCGCCGAAGCTCTCGTACAGCTCAACCAAGGTATTCCCGAAGCTATCTCCATCGTCAATGCACTGCGCAACCGCGCCCGGCAGAGCACAGCATCCATTTCCGACTATGAGCAACTCTACCACGTGCGCCTGAACGTGCGCCCCTATTCCGGAAACTACACTCAGGAACAAGCACTTGACATAGTGAAGCGAGAGCGCCGTGTGGAACTGGCCATGGAAAGCGATCGATTCTTCGATCTCGTGCGCTGGGGCGATGCATCCAAAGTGCTCAACGCATATTATGCCGGCGAAGCCTCTAAATGCGCCATATACTCCAACGCATCATTCACCTCCGACAAGAACGAGTATCTTCCCATACCGTTCTCACAGATAAGCGCCTCAAACGGACATTACAAACAAAACATTGGTAACTGGTAATCAGCAACAGCAATACGATGAAAGCATTATCCAAATCAATATATCTGTCGCTAGCATGCATGATGACACTGGCATTCAGCGCATGCGATGATGACAACACTTCCGACATGCGCCTTGACGGCGACACACGCATCGAGTCAATCACCGTCAGCGGATACTCCGGAGAAATAAACCATACGGACAAAAGCGTGGCGGTCAATGTGGCAACCAATGTAGATCTCACCGACCTTACCATAGACGCCATAACACTGAGCGCCGGTGCCACATGTGATTACACCCCAGGCACACATTTCAACGGCATCGTGCCACGCGCCATACATGTGGTGAATGGCAACGTATACTCCGACTACACCATGACCGTAAAGCATGACAATGTGGAATTCCTGACATTCCTGATCGACGGAAAATACAGCGGCACCATCGACAACAACGCCCGCACGATCATTGTATTCGTGCCTCTCGACGCAGATGTGACAGCTATGCAACCTACATTCACTGTCAACGAAGGGACTACCGTGACACCAACCTCCGGCACACTTCTCGATTTCTCCTCTCCGGTAAAATTCACAGCCACCCAACGCACGGCAGTCATAGAATATACCGTGACGGTGATCAAGGATGAGATGTCGCAGGCACCGAAAGCCTTTGTGGGCAATGCCTCATCGCCCGAGCAGCTCGGCAACGAATCAAAAGCCGCCTGCCAATGGATGCTCGACAATGTGCCCAACTCACGTTTCGTATCGCTTCAGCAGATTCTCGACGGCACAGTCAAGCTTGACGATTTTACAATGATCTGGTGTCATTTTGACTGGACCGACTGGCCCGGACAGATGTGGGACACGCGCGATATGTTCAACAGCTACTGGCTGCGTGGTGGATCCATACTTGCCTCGCGCGACGGCGCACGCTACATTAATGATGTATGGCGTATAGCCCGCGACCAACAGAGTCCCAACAATATGTTTGGAGGAGACAGTTACCAGACACTTGAATCGGATCTGGGATTCACCATCACCGGCCATGAGGACCATGCCATTTACGACGGGCTCACCACCGACTGCGACAACCGCATAATCCTTCTCGCCACAGGGTGCTCCAACAGCAACCGTACCCTGCAATGGGGAGTTGACTGGGCACCATACAATTCAATGGCAGGCTGGGAGGAACGTACCGGAGCAAAAGCTCTCGCCTCAGGCCACGACTACGACATCAACCGTGTGACAATCGCAGAATTCGAGCCATATGAAGCATTGAAGGGATTCGAGTCGGGACGCGTGATTACAATAGGCACACCGGCCTATGAATGGTATGACCGCAACGGCACTCCCAATCCTTACCGCGACAATCTCATCCATCTCACAAAAAATGTGATCAACTATCTCTGTCAATAACAGCCTATAAATCACGAGTAATCATGAACCGCAATATGATATATTCAGCCACCGCACTCGCAGCCCTCACCATACTACCGGCATGCAGCGACGACGAGCCGGTGCTCACAAGCCGCGATCTTGCCGGCACCACTGAATTTTTCGCCGACGACGACAGTCACAAACAGGACCTCTATTACAAACCATATGTAGGCAATGTAGGCGATCCCATGCCCTTCTACGATCCAGTGGCAGGAGACTTCAAGATAATGTATCTTCAGGATTTCCGTCCTAACCAAGCTGTAACCTACCATCCCATATGGTGTGTATCGACCAAAGAGGCGGTAAGCTACCAATCACTCGGCGAACTGATACCCTGTGGTGCCGCCACCGAACTCGATGCGGCTCTGGGCACCGGATCGACCATCTACAATGCAGGCACCTACTACACCTTCTACACCGCCCATTCACCCAATCCAACTACAACGGCAGGTATCAATGAAGCCGTGATGCTCGCTACCTCGACCGATTTTGTCAACTGGACCAAGCATCACGATCTACTCATCACCGGCGGAGACACCTACAGCAACTCAGACTTCCGCGATCCATTCGTATTCGAGGGGGAAGACGGTATGTTCCACATGCTCATCTCCACACGCCAAAACGGAAAAGGCGTACTGGCCGAATATACTTCCCACGATCTCCTCAACTGGACATCTGCCGGAGTATTCATGACCATGATGTGGGACCGCTTCTATGAGTGTCCCGACCTTTTCAAGATGGGCGACTGGTGGTATCTTGTCTACTCTGAGCAGCACGATGCCGTGCGCCGCGTGCAATACTTCAAGGGGCGCACGCTCGCCGAGCTCAAGGCGTGCACTGCCAACGATGCCGGCATATGGCCTGACAATCATGAAGGATTCCTCGATTCACGCGGCTTCTACGCCGGTAAGACAGCTTCCGACGGCGTCAACCGCTATATCTGGGGATGGTGCGCCACCAAGGCCGGCAACAGCAACACCGGCGCACAGGACTGGGCAGGCAATCTTGTGGCACACCGTGTGATACAGCATGCCGACGGTGCCCTGACCCTGGGAGAAATCCCTGCAATATCAGGAATGTCAGACGCAACTACCACAACCGACAATTTCAGTCTTGATGGAGGGGAATAGCGCCTTATGCCACGCCTGTCG
>CANPDS010000213.1 GCA_947573015.1 uncultured Muribaculum sp. | reverse complement strand
TTGTTACCGGCGACCGTGGAAAACGTATCGACGAGATTGTTGTGGATGACCCGGATGCACGTATGTGGGGGCGTTTCATACAGCTTGGAGGTGATGTGGCTGATAAAGTATATCCTGCATTCTTCGAGCGTCTGAAAGAGCGTAAGCCTCGTCGCCTTATCGCCGGTAGCGACACGCTTACATATGAGATGTGGCGTAACGCGGCCGACAGCTATAATCCCGCTATGGCTCATAAACCTATCTTCAGCATATACGACGATGACCGTCCGCATCATCTGTTCCGCTTCCTCTACAGCTTCTCGGATCTTGTGCCGGAGGCTGACTCGCAATGCGGATATATGTTCGCCCAATCGCTGAATGCCGAGAGGCGCATACGCTATCGTTATCTCGGCACATGGCCTGAATGGTTGCTGACTACAGTGTATCCTCAATGGAGGAATAAGGTGGACCGTAAATTTGGTAAAAAAGGTGTGAAAAATTAACAATTTATATAAGCACCGGTATATTCTACGGTATAAAATTCCTAACTTTGGGGTGAAGGCGCACATATACCGACCATGAATCATACCGGTGCGTCATATATCCGTAAACAGAAATCTTAACCTTATGAAATTTAACCGAAGTCTCTCTCTGCTCACTTGTGGCCTGGCCATGGGCCTTTCTATGCATGCTGCCGATTATGTCAGCGATGTGTGGGTGGCCGACCTTGGCAACGGCAAGTATCAGAATCCGATTATCTATGCCGACTACTCTGATCCCGATGTGATCCGTGTGGGCAACGACTATTACATGACAGCCTCAAGCTTCAACTGTGTGCCCGGACTGCCTATACTGCATTCCAATGATCTTGTCAACTGGACTCTGATTGGCTATGCCATTGACCGTTTTCCCGACGAGGCAATATTTGTGAAGGATGGGGTGAATCATGGAAATGCCGTATGGGCTCCATCTATCCGCTACCACAACGGCGAATACTATATATATTATGGAGATCCTGATCTGGGCATATTCATGACCAAGGCCAAGGATCCGAAGGGACCATGGTCGCCTCTTAAACTTGTGGCGAAGACTCATGGTGTGATAGACACATGCCCCCTTTGGGATGAAGATGGCAAGGCTTATATGTCGTGGGGAATGGCCGGTAGCCGTATGGGGGTGAAGAGCATGCTTGCAGTGTGCGAGATGTCGCCCGATGGTGAAAGCCTTATCGGACAGCCTAAGATAGTTTATGACGGACATGATGTTGACGTCACTATCGAGGGTACGAAATTCTATAAGCGCAACGGCTATTATTATATAATGTCGCCGGCCGGAGGCGTACCTACCGGATGGGAGACTGTACTCCGTTCAAAGAGTCCGTGGGGTCCCTATGAGCGTAAGGTGGTGCTTGCACAGGGCGACAGCGATATCAACGGTCCTCATCAGGGTGGATGGGTTGATACTCCCGATGGTGCGGAGGATTGGTTCATCCATTTCCAGGATGTAGGGGCTATTGGACGTATTGTGCATCTCAATCCGGTGCATTGGATTGAAGACTGGCCTGTGATGGGTGTCGACAAGGATGGCGACGGTTGTGGCGATCCTGTACGTACTTATAAGAAGCCAAATGTTGGCAAAACCTATCCAAAGGCTACTCCCGTCGAGAGCGATGAGTTTGATAGCCTTGATCTGGGTCTGCAGTGGCAATGGCATGGTAATCCTGAGGCATGGTGGGCCGTGAACAATGTTGAAAAAGGCGTGCTTTCGCTCTACTCAGTGCCGGTTAGTCAAAACTACAAGAGCCTGTGGGATGTACCCAATCTACTCCTGCAGAAGATACCCGCACCGGCATTTACAGCCACAATGAAGCTGACACTTACCCCCGACAAGCGGTTCGACGGTGAACGTGCCGGTCTTGTTGTGATGGGACTCGATTACGGAGTGATAGCCATGGAGAAAACCGCTGACGGATTCAAACTCAGTCAGGCCGAATGCCTTAAGGCCGACAAAGGCAAGGCTGAAGTGGAGAATGCTTCTGTAATGCTTCCTGACTCTACTGCATATCTGCGGGTGAAGATGGCCGATGGTGTGTGTGCGTTCAGCTACAGCACCGATGGCAAGAAATATAAGGCTCTCGGAAAGCCATTCACGGCACGTGAGGGTAAGTGGATCGGAGCAAAGATCGGTGCTTTCTGCACACGGCCGAAGATGAGCAACGATGGCGGTCGTGCGGATATCGATTGGTTCCGTGTAACAAAATAAGGATGTCATGCAGAGTTGTATGAAACATATTGCGGCACTGCTGATTGCATTTATACTCGGTCTTCGTCTTTCGGGGGCTGAGTATAAACGTGAGATAACAGTGGCATCCGATGGTTCGGGCGATTACTCCACTCTTACCGAGGCGCTGGAGGGTATCCGGGCATTCATGGACTATAAGGTTACGGTCACTCTGCGTCCGGGTGTTTATCGCGAGAAAGTCGTGATCCCGGCATGGCTTGAACATGTGGAGTTTGTCGGAGCCGGACCCGACAGCACCGTGATAAGCTGGGGCGACTATGCCTCGCTCGATAATATGGGCACATTCCGTACATACACCGTCAAGGTAGAAGGTTGCGATATAACTTTCCGCGATCTTACTATCGAGAACAGTGCCGGTGAGGTAGGGCAGGCGGTGGCTCTCCATACCGAAGGCGACCGTCTGAAGTTTGTCAACTGCGGTTTCCGTGGAAATCAGGATACCATTTATACAGGAGGACGCGGCTCACGTCTGTTGTTTGACAAATGCTATGTGGAGGGGACTACCGACTTTATCTTCGGTCCGTCTACGGCACTCTTCCGCGACTGCACTCTCCACAGTAAACGCAACAGTTATATAACGGCTGCTTCCACACCTGATACCGTTGGTATCGGCTATGTGATGCACCGTTGCCGCCTTACAGCTGCTGAGGGGGTAAACAAGGTGTATCTCGGTCGTCCGTGGCGTCCGTATGCCTCTACATACTTCATAGAGTGTGAGATGGGCGATCACATAGTAGCTGCCGGGTGGCACAATTGGCGCAATCCCGACAATGAGCTTACTGCCCGCTATGGAGAGTATGGCTCAACTGGTCCGGGTGCCACGCAGGCTCAGAGGGTTGGATGGGCATCGGCGCTATCTTCATCTGAAGCACGTCGTATGTCTGATCCGGAAGTGATATTCTCAGGTTCAGCCACATCTATAAGATGGCAACCATAATACCCTCTGATATAAACAACAATATCCATAGATAGAACACTATAACAATATCAACACAATAAACAACATACACATATCATGAAATTTCTTAACAGCCTAACCGCTCCCAAGGCTCATGCTCCCGAGCGTGTCATCCAGTTTGGTGAAGGTAACTTCCTCCGTGCATTTGTTGACTGGATTATCAAAAACATGAATGACCGCACCGATTTCAACTCATCGGTTGTAGTGGTGCAAGGGCAGCCGGAAAGCTTTGCAATGGGTCTGCTTCAGGCGCAGGACTATCTTTATCATGTGAATCTTCAGGGACGTCTCGACGGTGAGGCTGTCGATTCATATACCCGAGTGGATGTCATCAGCCGTGGTCTGAATCCTTTCAGCCAGACTGACGCTTATCTTGCCTTGGCCGATCAGCCCGAAATGCGTTTCGTGATCTCCAACACCACTGAGGCCGGTATCGTGTTTGATCCTTCATGCAAGTTTACCGACCGTCCGGCCTCTTCTTATCCCGGACGTCTCACACAGCTCCTGTATCGTCGCTACACTACATTCGGCGGTGCTCCCGACAAGGGGTTCATAATCATGCCATGTGAGCTGATATTTGAGAACGGTCACCATCTGCGCGATGCCATCCTGAAGTATATAGATCTATGGAAGGCCGATTTTGGTGCTGACTACGAGGGATTCAAGGAGTGGTTTGAGAAATACAACTATGTATGTGCTACTCTTGTTGACCGCATTGTCCCCGGATTCCCTCGCAAGGATATAGCGAAGATTCAGGAGAAACTCGGTTATGTTGACAATGTAGTGGTGCAGGGCGAGGTATTCCATCTTTGGGTGATCGAGCGTCCGTGCAACATGTCGATCGAGGATCTGCGTGCCGAGTTCCCCGCAGAAAAGGCCGGTCTGCATGTGATAATCGCTGAGTCGGAGGCTCCATACCACGAACGTAAGGTGACGCTTCTCAACGGCCCTCACACCGTGCTCTCGCCTGTCACATACCTTAGCGGTGTGAACATTGTGCGTGATGCCTGCAACCATCCTGTGCTTGGCAAGTATATCCATAAGGTGCAGTTCGATGAACTTATGCAGACTCTCAACCTCCCGATGGAAGAACTTGAAAAGTTTGGCGCAGATGTGCTTGAACGCTTCAACAACCCATATGTTGACCATCAGGTGACATCCATCATGCTCAATGCCTTCCCCAAGTTCCAGA
>CANPDS010000212.1 GCA_947573015.1 uncultured Muribaculum sp. | reverse complement strand
CAACCGACAGAGGAAGATGCAAAACAGATGAACTATCTATATTGAAAAAGCGACATGTCGCTTTGGCAGAGCGAATCATGTCACTTTTTGACAAATGTATTTTCTTGGGCAATCCAGTCGATCCTGACGTATGCGCGATTACAAATGGAGAATCAGATAGCCACTCGTCAATGAAATCAGACACAAGCCCATGAGGATCAATTATATTGTACATGCTCTAACGTATTAATAAAAACGTCACCAGAATTACCGCCAAGCAAACTGCGGCAGGATCCATGGCGATGCCGAATCATAGCATAACGAGTCTCCCTTCAGACATAACGGAGACACTATATTATTCGTAAAAAGCTGTCCAGTACCTAGCCCCTGAGGTATCACAGTATTCATCGATGCGCACCATTGAGCTATTGCATTTAAACCAATATCACTTTCAAGAGCTGATGTAGCCCACCAGCCTATCTTACGCGCTATTGCCAATGACACCCATTCTGCAGCCGATGAAAAACCACCACACAAGGATGGTTTCAGTATTATATAAGCAGGAGCTACAGCATCAAGCAATTCCTCTTTTTCTTTTGTTGAACGGCAACCGATCAATTCCTCATCAAGCGCAATCGGGATAGGACTCTCCCGGCATATGCGGGCCATATCGTCAACATGACCAGCCCTAATCGGTTGTTCTATTGAATGAATTCCATATGGAGAAAGCCTCCTAAGATATTCCAATGCGGCATCAATCGCAAAGGCTCCATTGGCATCCAGACGAAGTTCCAATTCCTCTGGAGAAAAATGTCGACGTATATGCTTGATAAGATCAAGCTCCTCATCAAACGAGATGCCTCCGATTTTCAGTTTTATACACCGGTAGCCGGTCTCGATCTTACCACATAGCCGCTTCATCATAAGATCATGCGACCCCATCCATACAAGACCGTTAATTGGGATTCCACATAAGCCATCGGTCCATCTTCCAGGCCATAAAATTCGCTTGCCACCACGTCGCAAATCAGCTAAAGCGCTCTCTATTCCAAAACGGATGGAACTCCATCCATGTGGTATAAGTGCAGTATCACCGTATGTTGATATATCGGCACATATCCCGGCAAGCACCGATTCGTAATCAGCCCCATCTTCAGCGCTCAACCCACGAAACAGTGCGCACTCTCCGATACCAAATACCTCAGGATTCCGCTCATCATATATCTTTATGAAGTAAGTCTCCTTGTCGGTCATAACTGCCCGCGATGTTATCGCCGGCTCTCTGAAGTGGAGCAAATAAGGGGTATATTCTGCTTTAAGCATCAACCGGGGAACTTGGTAAACTTGCTGAAATCAGGATCACGTTTCTCAAGGAATGCGTTTTTGCCTTCCTTAGCTTCCTCCATAAGAGAATAGAGTAATGTAGCATCACCGGCAAATTCCATCATACCTCTCTGTCCATCAAGTTCAGCATTAAGAGCACGCTTTATCATGCGGATAGCCATCGGGCTACGTTTAAGGATCGTCTCACACCACTCAACGGTCTCATCTTCAAGTCTATCGAAGGGCACCACTTTGTTGACCATACCCATCTCTTCTGCCTCTTTTGCAGTATATTGGCGGCATAAGAACCATATTTCACGGGCTTTTTTCTGACCGACACAGCGTGCAAGATAGCTGGATCCAAATCCAGCATCAAAACTACCTACCTTAGGGCCTGTCTGACCGAATCGTGCATTTTCAGAAGCTATAGTAAGATCACACACCACATGCAACACATGTCCGCCACCGATAGCATAACCATTGACCATTGCAATAACAGGTTTTGGTATACTGCGTATCGCCTTATGCAAATCGAGTACATTGAGCCGGGGTACACCATTGTCATCGATATATCCACCGACCCCCTTAACTTTCTGATCACCTCCGGAACAGAAAGCCTTATCACCTGCACCAGTCAATACAATGACACCTATATCACTACGCTCACGACATATCGACATAGCGTCAAGCATTTCAAAATTGGTCTTGGGGCGAAATGCATTATATACCTGCGGACGGTTGATCGTTATCTTAGCGATTCCTCCATATTGCTGAAAGAGTATGTCCTCATACTCTTTTATTGTAGTCCATTCTCTCACGGTCAATGTGATTTTATTTTGTTCTGCAAATTTAGCACAAAATTTAGTACTTTTGTAAAGCATACCATAAAATTGATCTGAGACAATGACAGCACAACAAGCAAAAACAATAAAATACAAATCAAAAGTTGACTGGTGGATATGGGCAGTGATCATATTTACCGCGGTGATAATATTCGTTGTCGGCATCGGATTATCATGGTGGATAACCGCACTGCTTGGCATTGTTACATTAGGAACCATGTGTCTTGCATTTTTAGGTGTATGGTATGTGATAGACAACGATACATTGATAGTATACCAATTCTTTATGCCACACCGTTATCCTATCGACCGCATAAAAAGTGTCAAAGTTGGTTTCGGCATCCTCAGTGCATCAGCGCTATCCACGCAACGCATAGCAATCCACTTCATAGATCGACGAATACTAAAGAGTTCCCTTCCACTCGAGATTTCCCCGTCAGACCGACAAGGATTTATTGATCACCTGACAAGCATCAATCCCTCGATAACGGTATTGAACTAAGAGTATGTTTGAATTTAACTCAATGAAATTCTTAGAATGAAAAATCGGCATCTTCCGAGCTTTCATTCAGTCGTTATGGCACCCCATAACTCATTCATTCAATCTCAGAATATGCTCGTTTTTCTCTCCTAATTATAAACATCAGTTAAATTCAAACATACTCTAAGATCTTGTTATATATTCATAGCATCATCCAACCGACACGTTGCAGAATATAATGTCAAAACATTGTTATATAGCCATAGACTTGAAGTCATTCTACGCTTCCGTAGAATGTGTGGCGCGTGGTCTTGACCCACTCGACACTAATCTTGTAGTGGCTGATGCCAGCCGCACTCGAAAGACAATATGCCTCGCGGTGTCGCCCACCCTAAAGGCATACGGCATCGGAGGCCGTCCAAGATTATTCGAAGTGATCAGACAAATACAAGACGCAAATCGGCAGCGGGCAACCTCTGCACCTGAAGGAAAATATTCTGGCAAATCGCACTCAGCATCTTCCCTTGCAACCCACGCCGACTTGGCAATAGACTATATAGTAGCCCCTCCCCGTATGGCTCACTATATCAACGAAAGCGCAAGAATATATAAAATTTATCTTAAATATGTAGCCCCAGAAGATATACATGCCTACTCCATTGATGAAGTATTCATTGATATAACAAGCTATCTGAAACTTTACAAAACCACACCCCGCGAACTCACATTAAGGATAATACGTGACGTACTTGAGACAACCGGCATAACAGCAACCGCAGGAATCGGGACCAACATGTATCTATGTAAAGTAGCCATGGATATTGTAGCCAAAAAGATGGAGCCTGACAAAGATGGCGTAAGAATAGCAGAACTTGATGAAACAAAATATCGTAAATTATTATGGGATCACCGTCCGATAACTGACTTTTGGCGAGTAGGACATGGAATCGCCGGACGCCTTGCTCAACTTGGCATAACAACCATGGGAGAACTCGCACGATGCTCACTTGATCAAGAAGAAATTCTCTACAAGACATTCGGCATAAATGCAGAATTACTTATAGATCATGCATGGGGTTGGGAACCGGTAACAATGCAGATGATAAAAGAATATCATCCAGACAATCATTCAATTGGAACAGGGCAAGTGCTTTCATGCCCATACTCTCATGAGCAAGCCCGAGTAGTGGCATGGGAGATGGCTGAGAGTCTATCGTTGCAATTATTTGATAAACATTTGCTCACAGACCGGTTAGTACTCTCGGTTGGATATGATGCATCGTCTCTCAACCGTACAGAAGTCGCAGCCTCATATTTTGGCAAAATCTCAACCGACCACTACGGGAGATCCGTACCGGCACATGCGCATGGGACTACGGTTCTCCCGACTCCGACATCATCTACCAGCATCATATCAACCGCTGTAACAACTCTATTTGATGGATTGATCAATCCATCTCTTCTCATACGCCGCTTAACGCTTACCGCCCTTGATGTAAAAAATGAAAATGAGGTCATATCCTCTCCTCCAGAGCCAAGGCAGCTTGATCTATTCACTGATTACACGGTCTTGAATGCTCGTAAAGAAAAAGAAGAATGCAATTTAAAAAAGGAACGTTTATTACAACAGACACTTCTGAGAATAAAAGGTACATTCGGCAAAAATGCAATATTAAAAGGCCTTAACTATGCTGAGGGCGCAACCCAACGTCTGCGTAATCAACAAATCGGAGGACATCACGAATAAATACAGTTAAGTAAGTCTTGAAAATTATTTTATACTATCCGGGTGCATAATTTCAGATGAT
>CANPDS010000211.1 GCA_947573015.1 uncultured Muribaculum sp. | reverse complement strand
GTTGCGTGCTCAGAAAGAGGAAGTGCTGAAAGTCACCATCTCTATCGACGATGACGAGATGATCGAACGCCTTACGCGCATGTTCCTGCGTTCTACGGCATCCGCTGAGGTGGCAACGATAATTCGTTCAGCCGTTCGCGATGCATATCGTCGCCTCATAAAGCCGTCGATCGAGACTGAGACTCTCAATGCTGCAAAGGCCAAGGCCGATGATGGTGCTATCGCTATTTTCGCTGATAATGTGCGCCAGGTGCTTATGGCTTCGCCGCTTATCGGCAAGAGGGTGCTTGCTGTTGATCCCGGCTTTAAGAATGGATGTAAGATCGCGGCTCTTGATGCGCAAGGCAATGTGCTTTGTACCGATCAGATATTTCCCAACGCTCCTGTGAACGCTTTCAAGGTATGCTCGATTGTCGACCGTTTTGAGATCGATGCTATAGCCTTGGGCAACGGCACGGCTTCGCGTGAAACAGAGAACTTTCTGAATCAGCTCCGTTATCCACGGCAGGTGCGTATATTTGTTGTCAACGAGAGTGGAGCATCGATATATTCCACGTCTGAAGTTGGTGTGCGCGAATTTCCTGATCTGAAGGATCTTGACCGGGGTGCCATATCGTTAGGCCGTCGCCTGATCGACCCGATGGCCGAGCTGGTGAAGATCGAGCCTAAGCATATCGGTGTGGGCCAGTATCAGCACGATGTCGATCAGACAAAGTTGCGCGAGGCCCTTGACTTTACTGTAGGAAGTTGTGTTAACAGCGTAGGTGTGAATGTGAACACTGCTTCACGCGAGTTGTTAAGCTATGTCAGCGGAATCGGACCGGCTCTGGCTGCAAACATAGTGAGCTATCGTGCCGAGAATGGCGATTTCACTTCCCGTCGCGAGTTGCTCAACGTATCGCGCATGGGTGAGAAAGCATTTCAGCAGTGCGCTGGCTTCCTCCGTATTCCAGGAGCGATAAATATCCTTGATAATACCGGCGTACACCCTGAGCGTTATGAGCTTGTAGAGGCTATCGCTTCCGACCGTGGCACTACCGTCGATGCTCTTGTGAAAGACCACAAGGCTTTGCAGAGTCTCGACCTTACACCATATGTCACTAAGGAGGTCGGACTTCCCACGCTTACCGACATTGTGCTTGAGTTGGAGAAGCCGGGCCGTGATCCGCGTGCCACCGATGAGGAGCCTGTTGAGTTTGATAATGCTATCCATGACATCCGCGACCTGCATGCCGGAATGGAGGTGCAGGGTGTGGTGAATAATATCACAGCATTCGGCTGTTTCGTTGATCTTGGTATTCATGAGAATGGGCTTATCCATATATCCCAGCTTTCCGACAGGTTCGTGTCATCTCCACTTGAGGTGGTGCAGATGAATCAGAAAGTGAGAGTCAAGGTGCTCGACGTGGATTATATGCGTGGGCGCATAGCGCTTACAATGAAAGAGGTGTCTCAGTTGCCTGGATCATGACCACGACAGTGCCGCAATCGATGTGTGTGATTAGTATCGGGACTAACAGCCCCGATCGCGATGTGCGCATGTCGGAGGCATTGCGTTGGCTCCGGCGTACATTTTCTCCGGTGATAATATCTGATGTATATTCAACGCCGGAATGGAGCGGCCGTTTCCCACGCTATCTTAATGCGGTGGCTCTGGTGGGGGTGGCCGGATACGTCGCGATGGATACAGTCAATGCCTCGCTTAAGCTTTATGAGCGCATGTGTGGGCGTGTGCCGTCGGATAAGCAGAGTGGCATAGTGCCTGTCGATCTCGACATTGTGGTCTGGCGTGGCGATATATGCCGACCGGAGGAGTTTGGTAGACCATACTTCACTAAAGGTTATGAACAGGTAATGGGAATCCTGTCGGAGCGCCATTAAGAGTGTGTTTCAAAATAATCAATCTGTTACAGATGAATCGTAAGGATTTTGAAATTATGGCTCCCGTGGGGAGCTATGAATCGTTGCATGCTGCGATTGAGGCCGGGGCTGATGCTGTATATTTTGGCATTGCCGGCCTGAACATGCGTTCCCGGTCATCGATCAATTTTACGCTTGATGATCTGCGTGAGATTGCTTCTTTGTGTGCATCACATGGGGTGAATACTTACCTTACCGTAAATACCATCATATATGATGCCGATCTGGAAAAGTGTCATGCGGTGATCGATGCCGCTAAGGAAGCCGGTATCACAGCAATTATAGCCAGTGATATCGCTGCGATAGTCTATGCGCGCTCGATTGGTGTGGAAGTGCACATATCCACTCAGTGCAACATATCTAACACTGAGGCCGTGCGTTTCTACTCACAATGGGCCGATGTAGTGGTGCTCGCGCGTGAGCTCAACATGGAGCAGGTGGCTGCGATCCACGATGCCATCGTGCGCGATGATATCCGTGGCCCTAAGGGCGAGCTGGTCAAGATCGAGATGTTCTGTCACGGCGCTCTTTGCATGGCGGTCAGTGGCAAGTGCTATCTCAGTCTGCATGAAATGAATTCAAGCGCCAACCGTGGTGCGTGCACACAGATATGCCGCCGAGGATATACCGTGCGCGACCGTGAGACAGGCGATGAGCTTGATATCGAGAATAAATATATCATGTCGCCAAAGGATCTGAAGACCATTCATTTCCTTAATAAGATGATCGATGCCGGGGTGAGCGTGTTTAAGATCGAGGGGCGTGCCCGCGGTCCTGAATATGTGAAGATCGCAGTAGAGTGCTACGATGAGGCTCTGCGAGCCATTGCCGACGGTACCTACTCCGAGGAGAAGATCGCCGCATGGGATGAGCGTCTCGGTCGCATATTCAACCGCGGATTCTGGAACGGATATTATCTCGGACAGCGCCTTGGTGAATGGTCGGCGAAATATGGTTCTTCAGCCACACGTACCAAGGTTTATGCCGCCAAAGGTGTGCGCTATTTCTCTAAACTTGGAGTGGCGGAGTTTCTGATGGAGAGCGGTGAGCTACATGTCGGTGATGAGGTAGTTATCACCGGACCGACCACCGGAGCGATGATAATCACGGTAGATGAGATCCGTGTCGACATGCATCCTGTCGACGTTGCCGTCAAGGGACAGAGCTTCTCAATCCCGGTTCCATCCAAAGTCCGTCCCTCCGACCGCCTCTACCGCTGGGAGTCCGTCCCTCCACGCCAATAGTCCTACCATTACCGATTGTCCTCTGGATTTCGGGATGGGCACTGTAAAAAATATTCGGAGCGTGTTGTAAAATTAGGGAATAGCCTGTTTCCCGATTTTGCAACACGCTCTGCTCGTCTGATTATTGTCTGATTGTGTTTTCGCAGAACACACATGCCCTCGGCATGCTGTCGCGGAACACGCATTTCGTCGTTTTCTCAGAATAATTACAGAACTGTCTTCTTCTTTTAGGTTCGATAAGTCCTAAATGAAAAATTCCGGTTTAACCGTATTAAATCCTTAGTATTTTCTGAAAACTTCTTGCGTTTTATTTCGGAATATAAACAAATGATATTATATTTGCGAATCTTCTGACCAATCAATATCATTAACTCCATGAAATGCCGTTCTCTACTTCTCATATCCACCACCATATTGGTATTGCCAATTGGGGACCTCTTTATATACCCGTATTTGGTCTGCCTAGCCTATCTAATCTAGCTTACGACAAAATTTTCAATAAACATACTTATACAGAAACAGATGCAAACAGACGTGCTTACAAATATTTCAGTAGAAAAATTCTGGGCTATACAATCACAAAAGATGACCTAAGTCATGATGGATGGTATATAAATAAACATCCTTTTAGCCGATCAAGCAATCAACCATATGTACAACAAGAAGAGACTGAACAATCAGATAACTCGAACTATCTAATCAACGTATTAAATATTAAATCAATATGAATCGAATCTATTTTATAATCTTATTGATAGCAATGGTTATGAGCGGATGTTGTGAGGCGGAAGAAATGTGGCTTATCCGAAATTCCGGATCATTTTCTATTCAAGTTGTCAATACATATATAGCAAATGGCGAAGTAGTCGTGGATGAATGCCAAATCGGTCCATTCCAAGGTATTTTTGTTACTCCAGGAGAATCAACAGATGTATCATCTTATCTAAGTCGCGATTGGGCCTTTAAGGAACGTCCAGGATTAACATTGTATTTTATCCCATGCTTTGAGGGCCTTGATAAAGTGACTATTAATGAAAGATTGAAATATGCGGTGGCCAATATTCCCATGAATAAACAGTGGATGGAGGCAAACGATTGGACTATCAATTTCCCGGAGGACTGCACGGTGAATCCGGAGTTGGGCGAGATCTACGATCTTGATGAGTTTGTAGAACTGTACGGCCCGCTCAACGCCCAGGGTTGGGACGAAGTGTGGCAACGCTGGCAGCAGAGCAAGGAGTATGGTGATAATCCACAAAATTAGATTGC
>CANPDS010000210.1 GCA_947573015.1 uncultured Muribaculum sp. | reverse complement strand
ATTTCACTCAGCAGATAATCATCCTCACTCATCAGGCCATCGGCAATAGCCTTATGCCTCTTGAAGGTAGTACCCGGAGCCGACTGATGCTTCATGCATCCGGCAAACACCAATGTAGAGGCAAACGGTATTGACAGCGAATAGGCTATCGTCTCGTCATGCTCGCTGAAAGTATATTCCTCTATATGAAGATGCAACTCATTATAGAGATCTTTAAAAAACACTTTTCCAAGATGATCACTCTCGCTTATAATGATCGCATTTTCATGGCTGAGATTGCTCAATGAGGCGAATGTTGGTCCAAACATCGGATGAGTCGAGACAAACGGGTGGCCACATCCGGCATAAAATTCCGGCAAACCAGTCTTTACAGAAGCAATATCGCTGAGTATACATCCTTGCGGTATATGCGGCAGCACAGCCTTGAATGCATCAAGGGTATATTTAACAGTAGCGGCATTGATGACCATGTCAGGAGCAAAAGCGTCCACCTCATCCATCGAGCTGAAGCGACGGCAGTTGAATGTAAACAACAATCGCTTAGGGTCGGTATCGATAATCGCCACTTCATGCTTGCCGGAAAGGACATCGCAAAAAAACGATCCCATCTTACCGGCACCTATAATTAGTATTTTCATATTCAGTATTGAACTAAGTTCTATCAACGGGTACGATCGTTGAATATCTCTATCTGCTGACGTACCGATTCCTCGTGAATAGCGGCCAGGACTGTGCGCATAAATTCTCCTGACATGCCCATTTCCTCAGCCACACGGGCACGCGACTGCATGATCTCATCATGACGCCCGATCTGAAGCACAGGCATGCGGTGCTCTTTCTTGTACTGTCCGATCTCGCGGCATACACGCATACGCTTATTGAGCACCTCCACAAGTTCGTTGTCAAGTTCGTCAATCTGCTGACGCAGCAGAGTTAGGCTTTCAGTAGTCACGGCTGCATCACGTAAAACAAGTGTATTTAAAATAAAGTTGAGCACTTCCGGAGTAACCTGCTGTGCCTTGTCGCTCCATGCACAATCAGGATCGCAGTGGCTTTCGATAATAAGTCCGTCGAATCCCATGTCGAGTGCCTGTTGCGAAAGCGGTGCCACAAGCTCGCGCTTTCCACCGATATGGCTTGGATCGCAGATAAGGGGCAGATTCGGAAAACGACGTCGCAATTCGATCGGGATGTGCCATTGCGGCATATTACGGTAGAGATGCTTTCCATATGCGCTGAATCCGCGGTGAATTGCTCCAAGACGACGTAACCCGGCATTGTAAAGTCGCTGTATCGCTCCAATCCAAAGTTCCAGATCTGGATTGACAGGATTTTTCACCAGTACTGGCACATCCTTACCTGATTCCTGCAACGCATCAGCAATCTCCTGCATGGCAAAAGGATTGGCCGACGTGCGCGCGCCGATCCAAAGGATATCAACCCCAGCAGCAAGCGCATCCTCTACATGCTGACGAGTGGCTACTTCGGTTGCTGTAAGCATACCGGTCTCCTCCTTCACCTTTGCCAACCAAGGAAGTCCATCCCGTCCAACTCCCTCGAAACCTCCTGGCTTGGTTCGTGGCTTCCATATTCCGGCACGGAATATCTTCACTCCATTACGAGCAAGTTCATGAGCAGTAGCAAGCACCTGCTCTTCTGTTTCGGCACTACATGGGCCAGCAATAATCAAAGGATGTATATCAGCACCTTTCTCATCCGACAGAATAGGTTGTAAATCAATCATAATTATTGTATTATAAAGTTTTTTCAATACGTTCAAGGGCTTCAGCGAGCTTTTCTTCAGTAGCACAAAGCGATATGCGAAGATATCGCTCGCCATTTGAACCAAAAATAAATCCGGGAGTGATGAACACTCGTGAGCCGTACAGCACACGGTCAGCCATAACCTCTGAAGACACTTCATTATCCGGAATGCGTCCCCATAGGAACAGTCCGCGCTGCGTTGTATCAAATGAGCAGCCCAAAGCAGTCATTATCTTCTCAGCCAGCAAACGACGACGTGCATAGACCTCATTAAGTTCGGCATACCACCCATCAGATGCATCAAGTCCTTTGACGGCGGCAAGCATCACAGGTCGGAATTGTCCGGAGTCTATATTACTCTTTACCTTAAGGATCCACTGTATAAATGTAGGGTTGGAAGCGAGCATCCCCATACGCCATCCTGCCATATTGTGGCTTTTGCTCATTGAATTCATCTCAATGGCCACGTCTTTTGCCCCCTCTACCTGAAGGATACTAAGCGGACTATCATTCAAAATAAAGCTATATGGATTATCATGTGCTATAACTATTCCATGACGACGGCCGAAATCGACAATCTTCTTAAAAAGTTCGATAGTGGCAGGAGTACCTGTCGGCATGTGAGGATAGTTGATCCACATGAGCTTTATACGATCAAGAGGTAACCGTTCCAATGCTTCGAAGTCTGGCATCCATCCTCCCTCTTCAGTAAGGTCGTAAGAGAAAATCTCAGCCCCGACAAGCCTACTTACTGAAGTGTAGGTCGGATACCCGGGATTTGGAACAAGCACACCGTCACCGGGGTTCAAAAAGGCCAAAGAAACGTGGAGTATACCCTCTTTTGAACCTATCAACGGCTGGATCTCCGTAGAAGGGTCAAGTTCAACACCATAATGACGCAAATAGAACCGACTCATTGCCATACGCAACTCAGGTATGCCGACATATGGCTGATAACTATGCACCCCAGCCTTATGCGCTTCTTCACAAAGCGTATCTATCACCTCTGCCGGCGGCATCCTGTCGGGACCTCCGATTCCGAGCGATATTATATCGCGCCCCTCAGCATTGAGTCGAGCTACCTCGCGCAGTTTACGCGAAAAATAGTATTCCTGTATTTCCGACACACGGTTGGCTGGCTGTATCTTTTTCATAACTATACTTCATTTTTACAAGCTGTATATTCACCAAGTACACGCAGATCATTAGTAAGAGGCCGTACTGCATCAATCGACTGCCTGTAACGTGAATAGCTGTCAAACTCCAGATCAATATAGAACCTATACTCCCATTCACGTCCAAGAATCGGCATTGACTGTATCTTGGTGAGATTGATATCGTAGAACGACAGAATTGTAAGAACCTTCGACAAAGCGCCTTTTGTATGAGGTAATGTGAATACTATCGACGATTTGTCAATATCTTTTTCCGACGGACGTACCTCAGCCGCAAGAAGCGGATCAGCAAGGATAAGGAAACGTGTGAAATTGCGTTTATTGGTTTCAATGCTCCTCTCAAGAATATTTAACCCATAAAGAGTGGCAGCATACTCACCACACACCGCTGCGTGTCCTGTCAGTCTTTTTTCCGCTATATCTTTTGCACTACCGGCTGTGTCGAATGCCTCGATCATTTTCATATTAGGGTGACGCAACAGAAACTGCTCGCACTGCAATAATGCCATCGGATGCGAATTCACCTCGGTAAGATCATCGATAGTCTGCCCCGGAAGAGCAGCAAGAGTGTGGGAAATACGCATCTTATACTCCCCGACAATCTGCATGTTGGATGCTCGCAGCAGTTCATGATTCTGCAAAAGCGAACCGGCTATAGTATTTTCAATTGCCATCACCCCGAGCAAAGATGCGTCGGAACCAAGAGTGTCGAACATGGATTGAAAGCTATCACACGGGATCGTCTCTATCTCTTCATCGGAAAAGTATTCACGAGCCGCAGCATCATGATAACAACCAGCCACGCCTTGAATGGTGACACGTTTGACATTCCCGGACGATTTTTTATGTTGGTCTGATATAGTCATAGGTGTGTATATAACAAAATTCCCGCTTGCCTCAGTCGGAGGAGCGGGAATGTTATGGTTACTTAGGTTATTGTTTCTGTCAATCATTGATTTTACACATACCATTACCCGCTTCAATTTCCGGTGAAATAGAAGTAAGAAAAATAATATGCATAAAATCGATTCATCATTGTTTAATCCTTTGATGCTACAAATTTAATCTTTTATTGTGGATTATACAATACTTCGACTAATTTTTTTATCACTCTGATGGCCTTTCAATTCCTAAAGTAGCAAATAACCGTTTCACGGCATTATAAGGTGTTGTTTCTTTGTCAAGACATTTGATAAACAACGAACCAACTATAGCACCTGCAGCGTGCTCACAAGCCATATCGAATGTAGACGGATTGCTGATGCCAAAACCGATCATGCGAGGATGCTTCAGATCCATTGCCGCAATTTTCTTGAAGTAATCTGTCTGGGTTTCATCAAATGAATCGCGAGTACCTGTGGTCGATGCACTTGACACCATATAAATAAAGCCGTCACATTCATTGTCGATAAGATGTATACGTTCTTCTTCCGTTTCCGGAGTGATAAGCATGATCATCGGTAGATCGTAACGGCGACATAATTCCTGAAAATCGCGCAGATACTC
>CANPDS010000209.1 GCA_947573015.1 uncultured Muribaculum sp. | reverse complement strand
CATGCATATTTTTCCAAGGAGGGTTGGATTCATGTGTTAAACTGGTATTTATGGTGGGATATAAATGGGGGATTGTAAGACAAGACACAGGATGGGAGATAACGTATTGTCTTATTTGTCCGACAAATATATGATTTTTTATATTCTTTTCAAAATATATATCAAGAACAAATCCAATTTTAGATGTTTGGAGATGTATCTGTGATCTCCAAGGCTCCCATGAAAAGCATAAAACCACTCTTAAATTAATATTAAATCATTGATTTACAATAAGTTTAATCGGATTAGCGTGAGTTTGGAAATATAAGAGTGTGTTTGAATTTAACTTTTGTATATTAAATTCAAACACACTCTTAGTGGGGCAGTAAACGCAGTCATTGAGACATGGAAAACCGAAATCCACGATGCTTGGATCAAGGAAAGGGGGCTATACTGACATCGGCTAAAATATATATCCTATAGAGATGTGGGCACATCCAGATATTATGTTTTTACTCCTTTCGCTGTTTATATTACTGTAGAGTGGTGTGATTTCCTGTGAATAGCGGAAGCCACAATAGATACGGCAGATATTGAAACCAAATCCAAAACTGATTCCAAGCTGACATCTTTTCCATTTGTTAATGCTTGTATCTGACATCAGAGCTCCTGATGTAAATAGATTGGTCCATCCATTGCTTTCATATTCTCCGATTATTTCTTTTCCATAGTATTCGGTCAGCGTAGTTTTTACTTTGGCTGAAAGATGATACCGTAGATTTAAACCTATGCAGAATGGAAGGCTTATTTTGGGGGTTAGCGTGATGTTATAGACATAATGGATCGGTATCTGAAAATTGCAACTGCGATATGTGTGCTTAAAATTTGCATGCACAAGGCCATCATTATCTGGTGTTATCGTTGAAAAATTATCTCCTGTGAGTCTGCTTATATTGCAACCTGCTTCGATGAAACTATGATTTGCAATCTGAAAACCATGTACGTACTCAATGGCCGGTCCGGATAATATCGGGGTATAATACACTTTGTTATATCCGTTTTCGTTATAACCGCTTTCGGAGCTTATGCTGGCAGACAGTGAGATGCGGTTGTAGTCGGCTGCATGCATCAACATGGATGTCCATGAGAACAGCGCTATTATGATAGCCTTTGTGATTAAAATTGTAATTGAATGACTGGTTGAGTTCATGTGCGTGAAAGTCTCTTATTGGTTACTTTGTTCCCATTTTGTCCACACGTCATCCCATCCTTGTGCGTTTAGCGTGCCATACAGTTCTACAAATTTATCGAGGTCGAAAAGTTGCCATAGATCCGGGTTTACCGTGCAATCTTCCGGAAAATGTATAATACCATTGTGCTCGATGAGCCAGTCGCGATCAGGGATGATGTAGGCCAACATTACATTGCTGAATTCCTCCGGCGATAGTTCTGTATCGGTTAATCCAAATTGAATGCATAGCCCTGGTGTGCGCTCAAGCTCTTCGGATAGATTGAGGGTGCTTTTCTGGCAAAATAACTCGTAAGGCTGCAACCATACAAACGATTTTAGATGCCTTGCAGACACTGTCTTACCGTCACTTTCGTAGAGGGTATACATGGCAACCTCTGATCGAAAATCATTTTTGACATTCCATATGGGAGATGGTTTGTAGATACGATCATATTCATAGTCATCCTCGCAACTTGTCGCGCTGCCTGTGATAAATACGACCATGATTGCGAGCCATCTTATAGATTTATTTAGTAGTGACATGACATAATTATTGGATTTTATTATACTTACACAATTTTAGTGTGTGTGGGTTGCTTTGGGAAGGTAGATGACCTTTTGTGGTGTGGCAGGGGAAGTGATGAGATCTTTGAAACTGAATGTGTAGCCTATGTTGAGTTTGAGATTGGCGGAGCTTACGCGTGCGTCAGTGCCGGAATGACTGTAGGCAGGGATGAAATCGGTGCCTCCGCTGAGGCCTACGTATAATTTCTTTATGTTAAGACCTACACCAATCTGCCAACCTGCTTGCCACCGGTGCCATACCGTGTTTTTATTCATATTACCGGCTGATGTGCTGATTAAATCTATAGTATGGCTTACTGACTTCCCTTCACTATTGGTAGCTGTAGTCTTGCCTTTATAGATGACGTTGTATTTTCCGGTTACACCTGCGAATAGTGAGAGATGCATGTCGTTTTTCAAAGGAATTGTACGCACGAAATTTATCGGTACCTGAAAATACGCATTGGTAAATCTTTCAGATAGTTTTGCTTTTTCCGTGACAATGTCGGTAGATGAGCCGTATGTGTTGCTGAAACTTATACCTAACTCCACAAACGTACATTCGTTGAATGAGAAACCATGGATATAGTTAATACCCCATCCCGGCATAGTTACATTATCCGGTTTGCCGGTGATAGAATATGCAGAATTGGCGTGCAGGAACATGCAGTCGAATGATGCGCTTATACGGTCGTAATCTTCAGCATGTAGTGTTGACATCGCTCCGAAAACCACTGTGGCAAATAGCAGAAATACTTTTTTCATAATCGCAAATAAATGTGTGTTGATTTTTATTTTGTGAAATTATGTAAAATATTTCAATCAGCCAATAATATGCGCGAATTTATATGATGGCTTTGGTCTTTTTGTAGACCCGGAAAATGGTTTGGCAAGAATCTGATGATATGGAGGTATATGTAGCCACGATGATCATATGATGGGTTTTATGGAATTATAGAGCTTTGAGAATCCCGGCGGTCAATTGCTCATGGTCGCGGAAGTCTGGACGTCCAGAGGCTTTGCCGGTGCGGTCCACCAGAATATAGTATGGTATTGCATCGACTTTAAACTGCTTGCGTATTGCCTTGATCTGCTCTTGACTTACACGGTAATGGATACCCTTTATGTCTGGTAGCATTGATGCGTATTTTGCCGGATCGGATGAATCGTCGGCAATGTAGATCCATATGATGTCATCGCTTGCCAACTCGGAGTTTTTCAGTGGTTCGGTGTGTCGGATGGCTTCGCGGCAGGGACGGCACCATGTGTTCCATAGATCGATGAGCACCACTTTACCTTTGTGTGGCGCTACGATTGCGTCAAACAATTTGTCGTCTGGAGCATCGGGCGTCGGAGTAATCCGTTTTTCCAATTCTTTTATACGATTGGCTGTGGCATAGGCTGCATCATTAACCGCTGCGATATAAAATGAGTTTTTCAACCCTGAAATCTGCGCTGTGTCATTATCTGACAGGATTCTTGTGGATGCTCTTGCAAGCAGGCGGTCAAATAACATATACTCCACAGCTCCCTCACAGCCGCTGTATTTCGACCAGTCGGTGGCTGCGCCTCCAATGGCCTGACTCACCTCATCGGCAATCAGCAATCCTTTGTCGGAGGGATTGACCAAAGTGACTATGCGTGCAAATTCAGTGTCGGTCATTGTGGCGACCGAGTCGGCCGGTGAACCGTTGAAGTCCGGGTGAGCCGCATAGTATGTGTTGCCGAGCAAATAGCGGGATCCGGTGATGGCACCAAGCACATCGCAATCGAGCTGCCTGTGGAGATACTGTCTGTAGGCCGGATCTGCATCAAGCGAATCGATGGCGGTGCTGAAGCGTTTATGCAGATCGATGATGCGATCGGCATATTGTGATGAACTGAGAGTCCATGCGTCGGCAAGTTCCGGAGTGTCCTGATTAATGCGGAATGACCGGTGGGTTGGCAAAGCGATGGCGGCATTGAGCGGGGCATAGCTGCCATTGTCGTGCAGGTATACTGCGTTATCGGCAATACCGAGCCGTTTACGGGAGGCGGCATTAGTAACGCGTGGATCTATCCATATTTCTATCTCCTCTCCGGGCGCGACGAGGACCGGAGGGGTGTATATGCCTGCGTTGGGAAACTCCATTCTCAGTCGGCTTGTGCCATATAGGGTGGCCGTGAGTGTCGCTTTCCCATCTTTATCAGGCGTTATAATTTCCTCTTGGGGATTTCCGGCAAAAGAGTAAATCGCTACCGGGAAATTTTTGCCCATGATTGTGTCGTAGCCGGGAATGGAGATATGGAATGTGGATTTTCCTACTTCCATCACTGGATCAGCCGACATTGTTTTTTTTGATAGCGCTATTCACGGAGGATGGGAGCTCCGGAAGTTTAATTCCGCGTCCGGTGAGGTCGATTCCGGCAATTGTCCATCCATCCGGACCTTCGCTGAAGGTCAAAGACAACGCTTCGGGGGATATTGCGCCGAAGGTGAGTGTGAAACTGTCGTTGCCGCTTTCGGGAATAATGTGTTTTTTCCCGGGGATAATGCCCTCGGCACTGACTATCGGTAAGGTGTCGCCTTCGGATATTATATACGATTTGTCGCTGATGGCAATCCACCATCCCGGACGGAATGTGGCATTGAAATGAAGTGTAGTCGATGAATCGGTCAGCTCTACGCGGGTTACATCGAGCGTATTTGCCGCTGAAGACTAAAGCACTTCAGGATTGTCTATCGAGTCGG
>CANPDS010000208.1 GCA_947573015.1 uncultured Muribaculum sp. | reverse complement strand
TATAATTCACATTTATTAAAGGATTCTGCTAACATTTAACCGATTACAATTTTGTTACATATGTGCATATACAAAATAATTTACCCCAATGAAGCCTACTTGATTTAGAACTTGTTTATTTGGGTGGAACACATGAGCTTTGTACCTTTGCATCACAATTTCGTAGATTCACTTCACCTCATTCGCATATAGTGGTTAGTAGTCATAAAAGAACATACTACTGTATGCAATATTATAATAATATGTATGTCAAAAGATAGTACTGACAGTATCACGTCAACCGGGCTATGGAACGCCAACTACCTGCGTGCCATGGCTGGAAATTTTCTTCTGTTCTTCTCATTCTATCTGCTCACCCCACTTCTGCCGATATATCTCGACGCTCAATTCCATGCCGACAAGGATCTAATTGGACTCGTACTTTCCGGATATGTTGTAGCGGCCTTGATAGTAAGGCCATTCAGCGGATTTATTGTCGACACATTCAACCGCAAGAAAGTGCTCGTGGGATGTTTCTTCTTCTTTTTCATATTGTTTGCCGGCTACATAGGAGCGGGCACAGTGCTGATGTTTGCCATCGTCCGCACCCTGCACGGACTGCCATTCGGAGCCGTAACAGTAGCAAACAGCACCGTGGCCATGGATGTACTACCATCAGAACGACGCAATGAGGGAATCGGATATTACGGTTTGAGCAACAATCTTGCAATGGCTTTCGCACCCACTGTAGGAATCTACATCTACTCCGTGTCCGATAATTTCCAATTGCTGTTCTGGATCGCGCTAATACTCGCCATGGCCGGATTCTATGCCGTATCCACCATCAAGCTCGCGCCACGCGTTGCCTTACGCAACAAACCTAAAATAAGCCTCGACCGCTTTTTCCTCACTCGCGCATGGCTCATGGCAATAAACCTATCTCTGTTCGGACTTTGCTGGGGAGTGATGAGCAACTATGTGGCGATCTACGGCAAAGAAGAACTGGGCATTACAAACGGCACAGGCATCTTCTTCATGCTGCTATCTTTCGGTCTGTTCGCCTCACGCCTGCAAGGAGCAAAGGCCCTGCGCGACGGTCGCATCGTACGCAACTGCGCGGAAGGAGTGGTGCTGTCACTGCTCGGCTACACACTTTTTGCAGCAGTGGAAATGCCATGGGCCTACTTCCTGTCGGCAGTGCTGATAGGTCTCGGCAACGGACATATGTATCCAGCCATGCTTACCATGTTTGTGCAGGTTGCACGCCACGATCAGCGTGGCACTGCCAACTCTTCAATACTCACATCATGGGATATCGGCATGGGACTCGGCATACTCATGGGTGGCATGCTGGTAGAGTATGTCAGCTACTCTGCGGCATTCTGGACAACAGCCATCATGCAGGCACTCGGCACAGCACTGTTTTTCCTCTTTACAAGCCGATTTTTCCTCTCCCGACAACTTGAGCAATAGCCCTGCAGAGAAAATTACCAGGATATTCGTTCCAGATCCATAAAGCATATGAGGCATGCCGGTTATTCCGGCATGCCTCATATGCTTTATGTTTATGTGTATTATAATCAGTTGGTATAAGTCTGACGGAGTGTACCGCTGAATCGATAAGTAGTGGTTACAGGAGTCTCACCCTCGGCAGCTTTAGGAGTATGCTCAAAGTCGAATGACAGATGGCCTACGCTATTAGCAAAATCACTGACTGAGAATGAAATATTGCTGATTTTATAGGTTGTGTCATCATCGCCAAGGGTCGAAGAGCCATTCTCAACCTTCTTAGGAGTGATCGGAGCATCAACTCCACCGGTAACGGTAAGTTGTCCGGCAGCAGGATCGATACTCGTGGGAAGGCTACTGAACGCTATGCTGGTGATGGTACCGTCTAAATTAGAAGCGAAGTCTGGATTAAGCCAATAGATATTAGCCTTATACTGATTATCGAGATTTTGAATCAGCACCTGAAATACGTTTTTCTCGCCGCTATATGTAGAGTAGAGCGTTCCGTTGCTGGTCACATTGGTCTCACTGAAAAGATACATCGTAGTGCTGTAACCAAGCACTATATCATCTCCATCCACAACCTTCAGACGTGAATTGATCTGATTCACTCCACCCATATAAAATTCGAATGAAGAGGCTGATGAGACTCCGGAAAACTGAGTGGAAGCCTGCGGCACAAAAGTATAACCTACGGTATTGGCTGTATACTTCAACGGAGCAGCACTGAGATCCACGATATTGCCATTGGCCATACGCACATTGTAGGCAGCAAACGAAGCAGTGGTATTATTGTAAAGATCCAGACCGACTTTGCAGGATGTTATGGCACTGACCACAGTCGGGGTCGAGGCTGAAGTATTTGTCGAAGCAATCAACAGAGTACGTGGCACAGTCATCTCATACTTGATATCACCATTGTCGGAGTTACAAGCTGTAAACGCTACAAGAGCAAGTGATCCACAGATAAGTGTCTTTGTCAGATTCATAGTTGTATATCAAAATTTTAATCGTAATGTCGCTCCAAAGTGACGTGGCTTGCCACGCTGCACAAATGAGTTCCCTATAGAAACGAAATAAAAAGTGGCATATTGCGTTCCCGTAAGGTTCTCGCCCCACACACTTAGTGAATATTTTGGGCCATCGAAAGTCACAGATGCACCACCAAGAGCATAGAAGCGCTGATACTCAGTATTTTCATCATTCCACATGATGCGTCCGGTGCCACGGCAGTTAATATTAAATATAACATCATTTAACATCCTGTTTTTCACATCGATGCGATAGTCAGCACTGACAAAAAGCGTATTTTCGGGAGCATATGGGATATGCTTACCACGGTAATCGTTTCCTCCCGACCGATAACTGCGGAAACGCGCATTCGTGTAGCCATACGAAGCCATCAGTGACAGAGCTTTTACCGGACGCCAACGCGAGGATATTTCAGCCCCATAGCTTCGGGTACGTCCGGCATTGGTCATACGTCGCCCCGTCTGGCTTCCTTCCGGCAAGACTGTAAGCTGCTGATCGCGACACTGTATGAAGAACACCGCCCCATCCATCGTCAGATCTCCGTCAAGAAAATCAAGATGTGCTCCGGCCTCATAGTTCCAGCTCTGTTCAGGTCGGTAAGATATCACCTCATCCACATCATACTCATCGCTCTGAATGCCGAGCATCTGCTGAATCTTAGGAGGAATTATCTCATTCATCATGCGTTGCTGAAGAATATCGCTGAACATCTGCGTGTTGAATCCGCCCGACTTATAGCCGCGCGCTACAGAAGCATACACATTGCTGCCTCCATCGAAACCATACATTGCTGAAAATCTTGGTAAAAATTCCACATATGTCTCCGACAGATGCCCATGATCATCGATATCTGCATTCAATTCCATTGCAGGCATGGTACCCATAGGTCCCATCGGTATATTGCGGATCGTTACTCCTGTGTTGCAACGGCTGTTGTATGTAAGCGCCGTATGCTCCACATCCAGACGCATACCGATGCTGAAAGTCCACCGTCCCTGCTCCCACGTACTCTGATGATATATGGCACCACCCTCCACAGGATTGGAGAAATCGCTGAACAGTGTAAACTCATCGCCATGCCACTCTGACTGCAGCGGAATATTAGCCGTGATCAATCTATCTATGCCGGTCGACTTGAATGTCACCGGAGCCCACATTGAAGCGTGCTTGTGGAAACCGAAAAGTCCGGCGAGCCAGCTGTAATGTGTGCCGCCACGACCTTTCGCCACAAAATCCTGAGTCAATGCCCATTCATGGCGCCGCTGTGTAAGAGTAAAATAATCCTCAGGCAAAAAATCCTGATCAAGCGTCATGTTGTCATCTATATATTGCACAGAAGTAATGCTCGATAAAGTGACATTTCCTGGACGCCACTGCACTGTCAGGCCATCAGTAAGCGCATTACGACGGTAATAGCATGTGTCGTTGTAGTCAATGCGGCCTGTCGACAGCGACTCATATGGATACCCACCCTGACGCACCATTTGCATAGCGGCGGTATTCTCGACTGTAAGATCAGCCGACGGACGCCATACCGTCTTCCAGCGCACCGAGCCCTGATTCTCTTTGTCACACTTCCGTCCGGTGTGCAGATTGCGGTAATAGCCATCAGTGTGTCCGTAGTTGGCGTTCACACTCATGCCAAGCGATGGATTTATACGTCCATAATACGATAATCCCGCACGCATGCTGTTATGACTGCCATATTCAGCAAGCACACGCATACCCTGTATTTTCAAGGGCGAGATGGTATATATATTAATGAGTCCACCCATCGTATTGCGTCCATAGAGCGTAGATTGAGGGCCGCGCAACAACTCTATACGTTCTACATCGCTCAGATCGAAATCAAAATTATCTTTATTGAGATATGGTACATTGTCAACATTCAGGCCCACCACTGGCTGATCTATACGCGCCCCGATACCACGGATATACACCGAAGAGGTCATACGCGATCCATAGTCGGGTATATAGAAGTTTGGGGCTACCTGGCTCATTCCCTTTATCGTAG
>CANPDS010000207.1 GCA_947573015.1 uncultured Muribaculum sp. | reverse complement strand
TCCGTGGTCAGATAGAAACCATCATGGGCAATCTCCTTTCGGCCGATGCTGAATTCAGTTCGCCTCTGACCCAGACCCGCGACGTAGCCCGCGTCGGCATTGCCGTGTGGGGTAGCGACGATGGCCTCTGCGGCGCTTACAATATCAACATCTTCAAGGGACTACTGCTGCGTATCAACGCATTGCGTGAACGATACGGACAGTCTCTTCCTATCACCATATATCCGGTGGGCAAC
Organism: uncultured Muribaculum sp.; assembly: GCA_947573015.1. GTDB lineage: Bacteria > Bacteroidota > Bacteroidia > Bacteroidales > Muribaculaceae > Muribaculum. The sequence continues at coordinate 4,300 of CANPDS010000207.1, read as the reverse complement.
AAGATGGTGAAAGCTGTGAGCAAGCTCGCAGGGGGCGATATCAATGTGGAGGTGCTCGGCGACATTCATGCCAAGAGCGATGGTGAGGCAGTGAAAGCTTACACTCAGGCTGTGCAGCAGAAATTCCTTGATGGAGAGATCGATCTGCTCGATCTCGTCTACATGAATTTCAAAAGCATGAGCCGTCAGGAGCTACGCAACGAGCAGCTTCTTCCCGTAGTGCAGGAGACTCTGACTGCCAACTCTGTGGCCGTACAGTGTCGTCCCTACATATTTGAGCCCGATGCCAACACGATCTTCAACTCTGTTCTACCATTGTTTATCCTTTCGGTAGTACAGGAAATTTTTACCGAAAACGTTGCAAGCGAGCAGGCTGCACGTATCATGGCCATGCAGAGCGCCAACGACAACGCTAAGAAACTTCTCGAGCAGCTGCAGCTTGAATACAACAAGCTGCGTCAGCAGGCTATCACCTCCGAGTTGCTCGATATATTGGGCGGTCAGGTCAAGTAGGCCTTCGCCGCGCATAAGGATTGCATCCGGCAGTAAAATTGCCGTACCGGGCCGCAGGGTGCATCCTCACGACAACGACAAACTACATACAATTTTGCTACCGGTACGCAACATATAAAAGAACACCAGTCATATCTCTATGGGCAGTGTAAAAGAATATTTTTCATCACTGGGCACAGGCATATCCAGCCTATTGAAAGGTATGGGAGTCACCGGCAAGGAATTTTTCACTCCGAAAGTGACCGAGTCGTATCCCGACAGCCGCAAGGGGAGCACCGAGCCCCGCTATCAGCAATATGCAGCCCCGCGTTTCCGCGCGAAGTTGCAGTTTATCTATCTTCCGGACGGACGCAACCGTTGTACGGCATGCGGCACTTGCCAGCGCAACTGTCCAAACGGCACCATCACCATCACTACAAAGATGGTAGATATGCCCGACGGCAAGAAAAAACGTAAACTCGACGAGTATCTCTACGATCTCGGCAGCTGCACATTCTGTGAGCTATGTGTCACAACCTGTCCGTTTGATGCTATTGAGTTCAGCAACGACTTCGAGCAGGCGGTGTTCACTCGCGAAAAGCTCGTCCACAAGCTAAACTATCTTCCTGAGCAACCCGGCGATCCTGCTCCAAAGGTAGTGGCAGCTGCTCCAAAGGTGGCTACGCCTGCTGCCGCACCAAAAGCAGCTCCGGCCGCACCTGAAGCCCCAAAGGCTCCCGAAGCTACCGAGACCCAACCTGAAAAGAAAGAAAATTAAAAGTATATATGGAATCAGTTGGAAGTATTGTAATGTACGGGATAATCGTTGCCGCGATTATCATCTTTTCGATACTGGCTGTCACCACACGTCGTATCCTCCGATCGGCGACTTACCTGCTCTTCACACTCTTTGCCACTGCCGGCCTTTACTTCAAGCTCGACTATGAGTTCCTGGGCGCTGTCCAGATTGCAGTATATGCCGGTGGCATCGTGGTGCTGGTGGTATTCGCGATCCTGTTGACGACCAAGCCCGGTGACGCCAGTGCGCAGCTTACTTCTCGGCGTCGCCTTTTCGGAGGCATCGCCGCCTTGGCCACACTTGCCGCCGTGGGTTATGCCGTTTTGAGCCGCCCCGGTTTCTGGTGCACAGTGTGCAAGCCGTTCGACATGCAGCTCACCATGAACAATCTTGGTGAGGTGTTGCTCGGTACTGAGAAGTTCGGCTATCTGCTGCCTTTTGAGGCAGTGAGTGTGTTGTTACTCGCATGTATAATCGGTGGCGTGGTGATCGCCCGTAAACGTTGATTTATCAAGCACTATGGACAATCTACCTATAGCAATGTACATAATTCCCAGCGTCATAATGTTCTGCTGCGGAGTCTACGGCTTTATCACCCGTAAAAACCTGATCGCGATACTCATCTCACTGGAGCTTATGCTCAATGCTGTCGACATCAACTTCGTGGTGTTCAACCGCTTCCTCTATCCCGGACAGATGGAGGGAATGATGTTCACGCTCTTCGCCATCGCTATCGCCGCCGCTGAGACGGGGCTTGCGATTGCAATCATCGTAAATCTCTTCCGCTGGGCACGCAACATTGATATCCGCGACCTTAACAAAATGAAACTCTAAGACACGGTTATGGAAATTATATCAATATTCATACTCTGCATACCCCTCTTCATGTTCCTGTTGCTTGGACTGACAGGTATGAAGATGAGCCATAAGCTCGCGGGCATCCTCGGCTGTCTTGGCATGGGCACCGTGCTTGTGCTCAGCTACTGGACGGCTTTCAGCTACTTCTTCGGTGATTTCTACACCGCTGGCGGCGACCGTGCCGCTCTGGTACTGTGGAATGTCGACTGGCTTGCTTTCACTCAGAACCTCGTGATACGCCTCGGCTTCATGCTCGATCCGATATCGGCCATGATGCTTATCGTCATACCCACCATCTCTTTCATGGTTCATCTTTATTCTATGGGCTACATGGAAGGAGAGAAAGGGTTCCAGCGTTATTTCGCATTCCTGTCACTATTCAGCTTCTCGATGCTTGGCCTGGTGGTTGCCACCAACATCTTCCAGATGTATATCTTCTGGGAGCTTGTGGGCGCTTCCTCTTACCTGCTCATCGGTTTCTTCTATAAGCTCCCCTCTGCGGTGTCTGCTTCGAAGAAAGCATTTATCGTTACACGTTTCGCCGACCTTGGCTTCCTGTTGGGTATACTTATACTGAGCTTCTGCACCCAGACATTCGATTTCATCGACATCACTTCATGCGCTGTCGCCAACTACGATGCCGGAGTAGCAAGCTTTACCGGGCCATTCACAGGTATACTTACCTCATTCTCCGGAATGACATTCCTTGGAGCATCAACACTGACATGGGCCCTCGTGCTCATCTTCATGGGTGGTATGGGTAAGTCGGCTATGTTGCCTCTCCACATCTGGCTCCCCGATGCTATGGAAGGTCCTACACCGGTTTCGGCACTTATCCACGCCGCTACCATGGTTGTGGCAGGTGTATATCTTGTCGCACGTCTCTTCCCGCTCTATCTGCTTGAGATGTCGGCAATGAATATAATCGCCATTGTTGGTTGCATCACTGCATTCTACGCGGCTGTAGTCGCTTGTACACAGATCGACATCAAACGTGTGCTTGCATTCTCCACCATCTCTCAGATTGCATTCATGGTGACTGCTCTGGGTATCGCACGTCCCGAAATCCATGAGGGTCTCGGATTCATGGCTTCGATGTTCCATCTATTCACCCACGCCATGTTCAAGGCTCTGCTCTTCCTCGGTGCCGGTGCGCTGATTCATGCAGTTCACTCCAACAATTACACCGCCATGCACGGTCTGCGCAAATACATGCCTGTCACACACATCACATTCCTGATCGGCTGTCTTGCTATCGCCGGCATTCCTCCTTTCTCGGGATTCTTCTCGAAAGATGAGATCCTTGCCGCAGCGTTTGAAAACCACTGGTTCTGGGGTGCATGGCTCACAATGGTAGCTGGTCTGACTGCATTCTACATGTTCCGACTCTACTATATGATTTTCTGGTGGAAAGAGCATGACTGCGCTCACCATACTCCGCACGATGCTCCGATGGTGATGAGTATTCCTCTTATATTCCTTGCTGCAGTGAGCTGCGTGGCCGGATTTATTCCTTTCGGACATTTCGTAACATGGAACGGTGCCAACTACGACATCCACATTGTTGGTTGGGTAGCTATAACCAGTATCTGTGTGGCTGTGCTCGCTATTCTGCTTGCCACCAAGATGTATATAAAGGAGAATCCTCTACCCGACAGGCTGGCCAGCACATTCAATGGCCTATGGACTGCCGCTTACCATCGCTTCTATTGGGACGAACTTTACATGTGGATCACTCACAAGGTTATCTTCCAGTGTGTATGCCGCCCCATAGCATGGTTTGACCGCCATATAATCGACGGAACTATGGATGGATTTGCCAAGGTAACTCAATGGACTTCTTGGCAGATACGCGGTCTGCAGTCGGGCAATGTTCAGTTCTACGTATGGATATATCTGGTAGGCGCGCTTGCTCTCGGCACTATTGCCTGGATATGCCTGCTGTAATCACTATGCGATAACACTCTGAAAAAATATAGTAATTATGATATTCTCAAATATTCTGATATATTTCGTAGTCATCCCGCTGGTGATGCTCGGGCTGTTGTTCCTCTGCCGGGACATCAAGCAGGTGCGCACTGTGGCCGTTGTAGGCTCAACTGCACTTGTTGCCCTTTCGGTATATCTGCTCTTTGATTTTCTACATCTGCG
>CANPDS010000206.1 GCA_947573015.1 uncultured Muribaculum sp. | reverse complement strand
CTGTAATAGCTTATCGGGTTGTGGGCCATGACAGTGTATGGCGGAACGTGGCTGTTGACGCGGCATCCACCTTTGATCAGAACCCATTGTCCTATCTCGCACCGTTCGTGGACGAGTGCGTTTGATGACAGGATCGTGCAGTCGCCTATTTTGCAGTCGCCTGCTATTTTGACTGCGTTGCCGATCACGCATCGGTTGCCTATCTCGGAGTCGTGGCCTATGTGGGTCTGGGCCATGATGAAGTTGCCGTTGCCGATTTTTGTGGCTGATTCAGGACGTATACCGCGGTTGATGATCACGTGTTCCCTGATTTTATTGTCATCGCCGATTATGACTTCTGTCTTTTCGCCTTTCCATCTGAAGTCCTGTGGTTCGGCAGCAATGATGGCACCTTCGTAGATTGTGTTGTTTTTGCCTATTCTTGCTCCTGGCAGGATGCTTGCGTGCGGGCGGATGTGGCATCCATCTCCGATAACTGTGTCTTCATCGATGAAAGCGAATGCTTCGATTCTTACGTCATTCCCGATCTTGGCAGCCGGGTTTACGAAAGCGAGTGGGCTGATGTGAGTCATAGTTATGTGCTTTAGGTGTTGTGTTGTAAGGAATTGTTTTGAATGATGACAGGAGGATTTTATCCTGGAAAGACTTTAATCCTCCTGTCCTGGTTGGTATCTGCGTGGAATGTGAACGGCTTATGTCAGCGTCCGCCTCCTACGGCCTGGTAGAGTTGAATAAGCGCGGTGGCTCTTGAGTGCCAGCAAGCGAGGCTTGATAGCTGTGCCTGGAGCAGGGATGAGCGCGCTGTCAGCACTTCAAGGTAGGTTGTGCCTCGTTTGTATTGCAGCAGCTCCTGCGTGTATTCAACCGATTTCTCAAGCTGGTCGATCTGCTGGAGTATATATTCGTGCTTCTGACTGTTTTTCTCAAGTTTGACAAGAGCGTCGCTCACTTCCGCAGAGGCATTGAGGACGGAGTATTCAAAATTATTGAGAGCCTGCTGTTGCTGAGCTTTCGCAGCCTGAAGGGCGGCTATGTTCTGGCCTCTTGAGAAAAGAGGTGCTACAAGCGATCCAGCCAGCTGCACGAACCATTTCCCGGGATTGGTTATGAACGAACCGAGAAGATTAGTGAATCCCCCGTTGGAGGAAATGCTGAGGCTCGGGTAAAAGTTTGCTCTGGCGGAGTTGGTGGCGTAATAAGCCACTGCGAAAGCCCGTTCGGCTGCTTTTACATCGGGCCGGGCTGCAAGATAGCTCACCGGTATGCCTTTTGTAAGGTCTGTCGGAAGGTCGAATGTCAGCTGCGACGTTACTTCCCATTTCTGCGGGTATGTGTTGAGCAGAAGCGAGAGAGTGTTCTGTGTCAGATGTATCTGTTGTTCGAGATCCGGGATGCTGGAGAGCAGATTGAAGTAGTTTGCCCGGCTTTGGACAACTGCCGCTTCATCCACATAGGCCGCCTCTTTCATCAGTTCCATGGATTCAACCTGCTCTTTCCATATTTCAGCTGTACGTCTGGTAAGGTCGAGCTGCTGGTTCAGAAGCACGAGGGAGTAATACACATTGGCAACTCCACATACGATCTGGGACTGGGCTGCCTGTCTGTATGCCTCCATTTGTTCGACTCCAACCTGCGCTCCGCGTTTGCGGTTAAGGATCTTTCCGAAAGCGTCTATTTCCCAGTTCAAGGCCAGCGGTATCTGGTATGTCCAGCTCATCTGCGAGTGGTCGTAGCTTGCTCCGGCGCCATTGATGTTGAGCGCGGCGGAGGGGAAATAGCTCAGTTTGGCGCCTTTGAGCTGTGCCCTGGCGATCTCTATATTGAGACGTGCGTTTTCGAGATCCTTGTTGTTTTCAATGGCGAGTCTGATCAGGCTCTGGAGCTGCGGGTCGGTGAACACCCGCTCCCAACCGAGGTATGGGAGCGAGGTGCTGTCTGCGACCTCTGCCGATGCCTTGGCGTAGTCGGCCACGATGGCGCTGTCTGCCGTAGGCATCTCATATTTCTTGTATATGTTGCAGCTGCCGAGCATAAGGATGAGGGCTGCTGCCATGGATGTTTTTACGATACGGTTCATTGGGGATGATTATTCGTGTTTGATACCATATTGCTCAAGTTCGGATGATATTCCGGAATTGTCTTTGTCTTCCCATTTGATAGGCGATATTTTCTCCTGTAGTTTCTGGAAAGCCACAAAAAGTGCAGGAACGACGAGTACCTGGAGTATCATGCCTATCAACATGCCGCCGATGGCTCCGGTTCCGAGTGCATGGTTGCCGTTTGCGCCTGCTCCGTGAGCGAACATCATCGGGAGCAGACCGATGATCATGGCCAGTGATGTCATAAGAATCGGGCGTAGACGTGCTTCGGCACCCTGGATGGCAGCCTGGACTATGCTCATGCCGGTCTTTCGTCTTTCAAGGGCAAATTCCACGATAAGAATCGCGTTTTTGGCCAATAGACCTATAAGCATGATCAGCGCGATCTGGAGGTAGATGTTGTTGTCAATGCCCATGAAGCGAGCGAATATGAATGTGCCCATGAGGCCGAAAGGCACGGAGAGAATCACGGCCCATGGAAGCATGTAGCTTTCATATTGCGCAGACAGAAGCAGGTAGACGAACAGAAGCACGAGTCCGAATATGTAGCCTGTGTTGCCGCTTCCGGTAGAGGCTTCCTCACGGGTAAGGCCTGAGTATTCGTAGCCGAATCCAACCGGCAGAGTCTGCGCAGCCACTTCTTCAATGGCCGCGATGGCATCACCGGATGATACTCCTGGAGCGGGAGAGCCGGTTACGGAGATGCTTGTGAACATATTGAATCGGTTGATCACGTCAGGACCGTATACGCGTTTAAGGCTGACGAAGTTGTCGATCGGAGCCATTGTAGCTCCGTTGCGTACTTTTACCTGTTTGAGTGTTTCGGGCGATACGCGGGCTTCCGGGTCGGCCTGCATCATCACGCGGTAAAGCTTTCCGAAGCGGTTGAAGTTGGAGATATACATACCTCCGTAATAGCCTTGCAGAGCCGTGAGGATGGCATTCTGGGTCAGCCCCGCCTGTTTCACCTTGGCGACGTCTATCTCAACAAGATACTGGGGGAAAGTCGGGTTGAAGGTAGAATAGGCCATCGAGATCTCAGGGCGTGCATTCAGTGCGCCGATAAACCGCTGGTAGATATTGAAGAAGTTGTCGATGCTTCCTCCTGTTTTGTCCTGAAGCTTGATCTCGAAGCCGTTGGTTACGGAGTAACCGCTGATCATCGGAGGCTTGAAGAACATGATTCGGGCATCTTTGATCGCACCGCATTTCTGATAAAGCATTCCGAGAACTGCGTCGGCAGTCTGGTTGTCTCCTGTGCGCTGGCTCCAGTGGCGGAGCTTGATGATGAATGAACCGTAGGTGTTGCCCTGTCCTCCGACAAAAGAGTAACCGGTGATGGCTGTGCGGAATTCGATCTCAGGTATTGTGGCGGCTATGCTGTCTACCTGATCCATTATCCGTTTGGTCTTTTCTTTTGCAGTGGCGGGAGGCATGTCTACGACGCCCATTATGGTGCCTGTGTCTTCGTCAGGCACGAGCGAGGTCGCCGTGGTGTTCATCAGCAGAACGAGTACGGCGATAGATGCCGCTACAAATCCGAAGCTTATCCATTTATGGCTGACGAAGAATTCAGTCCATTTCTTATAGTTAGCCAAAAGCTTGTTGAACACGTTGTTGAAGCTATCGAGGAATCGCTTGGAAATCATGCCTACAAGAGCCAGGACTGCTGTTGCCACAGCGATCACGCTGAGAGTTACGTTCTCGAATGAATACCATCCAAGCACAAGGAACACCACTGCTGCTATGATGAGGATCATGGTAACGATGGGAGGGAACGAGGGAAGCAGACGTTTCTTGTAAGTTTGCTTTACAGCCTCGCCTGCTGCCGAGTAGGCGTCAGCCATGCGCTCTTTAAGGCCTGCGTCGCTTTTATGCGGTTTGAGGAATATGGCGCAAAGGGCAGGGGAAAGGGTCAGAGCGTTGATCGCCGAAAGACCGATTGCCATAGCCATGGTCAGACCGAACTGGCGATAGAAAATGCCGGATGTTCCGCCCATGAATGACACGGGGATGAACACGAGCATCATTACGAGTGTGATCGAAACGATAGCTCCTGAGATCTCGTTCATGGCGTCGATGGAAGCGCGGCGGGCCGACTGGTAGCCTTGGTCAAGCTTGGCGTGGACCGCCTCGACCACCACTATGGCGTCGTCCACCACGATGGCGATTGCGAGTACGAGAGCCGAGAGAGTAAGGAGGTTTATCGAGAATCCGAAGATATTCAGCAGGAAGAATGTTCCGACGAGAGCCACCGGAATTGCGATCATCGGGATGATGGTGGAACGGAAGTCCTGAAGGAATATGAACACTACAAGGAACACAAGCACGAATGCCTCGATAAGGGTTTTGATCACCTCGTCGATCGACGCATAAAGGAAGTCGTTGACATTCATTGAGGTTGTTATGCGTATTCCTTTCGGAGCCTCTTTCTGGAAGCGCTCT
>CANPDS010000205.1 GCA_947573015.1 uncultured Muribaculum sp. | reverse complement strand
ATCATTCGATAATCCATCTTAAAATCTACATCAAATAAATTTAAACAGTTTCTAATGCAATTGTTTTTTTCATCACATTACATAAACTTCTTATTTTACCGATGCTGTTTATCTACAGAAACAGGCTGTTTGTTGGCACATCTGGGCAAAAGCATTTTTTATTTTTAATTTTGGCATAAAATGTCATTTTGTTCATAGATAAGCGAGTATTGAAATTTATTACGTATTGACTACATTCACACATAATATGCTGTTTAAATCATTTAGGAATATGCCGCCGAAAAAGCGGATTTTGACTTTGTCCGGATTGTTGTGTCTGGTAGCGGTAATTGTAGCCGTCGCCATATCCGTTTTGCGTAAATCTCCCGAGTCGGCGCCACTCCCTGTGGTAATGGTGGAAGAAGCCCGGATTGACGATGTAGAGATATATGGCGAGTATGTGGGACGTGTGCGTGCCGCACAGTTTGTCGAGGTCCGTGCCCGTGTGGAAGGGTATCTTGAGAAGATGCTTTTCGATGAAGGGTCGCAGGTAGAGAAAGGACAGGTGCTTTTTGTGATCAACCCAGACACTTATCAAGCCAATGTCGACAAGGCTTTGGCGCAGCTTAAAAAGAATGAGGCGCAAGCCCAGAAGGCAAAACGCGATCTTGAGCGCGTGCGTCCGCTCTATGAGCAGAATGCGGCTTCAAGGCTTGATGTTGACAATGCTGTAGCGGCATATGAGACGGCACAGGCCGAGGTGGCCATGAGCAAGGCTGATCTTGCCCAGGCTCGCCTTGAGTTGAGCTACACCACAGTGCGATCGCCTATCAGTGGCCGCATATCCGAGCGAAATGTTGATCTGGGCACACTCGTAGGCCCGGGTGCCAAGTCGCTTCTTGCCACTATTGTCAAGAGCGACACTGTGTTGATCGATTTCAGCATGACATCGCTTGACTACCTCAAGAGCCGTGAGCGTAATGTGGAGCTTGGTGAGCGTGATTCATCACGCTCGTGGCAACCATATGTCACTATCACGTTGGCCGACAATACTGTATATCTGCGCCGTGGATTGGTTGATTTCGCCGATCCGCAGGTCGATCCTAAGACGGGTACTTTCTCCGTGCGTGCCACGATGCCCAATCCGGAGCGTGCCGTGCTCCCGGGTCAGTTTACAAAGGTTAAGATTCTGCTTGATGTCCGCGAGGATGCCACGGTGATTCCGGTTAAGTCGATCATTGTGGAGCGTGGCGCAAGCTATGTATATGTGCTGAGACCACACAATAAGGTCGAGAAGCGTTTTGTCGAGATCGGCCCTGAGATAGACAATCAGGTAGTGGTAGAGCGCGGTCTTGCCCCGGGAGAGATGGTGGTGGTGGAAGGCCAGCACAAGCTGTCGCCAGGAATGGAAGTCACATACAAGACTGTAGAGGAGGCAGAGTGATGAAACCGGGATTTTTCATTGACCGGCCGGTATTCTCGGCCGTTATATCATTGCTGATTGTAATTGTCGGCATAATAGGCTTGTTGGCACTCCCTGTCGATCAGTATCCGCAGATCACACCCCCTGTGGTGAAAGTCAGCGCTTCCTATCCTGGTGCCAACGCACTAACTGTGTCGCAGGCTGTGGCCACACCGATCGAGCAGGAGCTGAACGGCACTCCGGGAATGCTCTACATGGAGTCGACAAGCAATAACTCCGGTAGCTTCAATGCTACGATTACTTTTGATATATCGGCAAATCCGGAACTGTCGGCGGTAGAGATACAGAATCGTGTGAAGCTTGCCGAATCGCGCCTTCCTGCCGAAGTGGTGCAGAATGGTATCAGTGTGGAGCGTCAGGCTTCAAGCCAGTTGATGACGATGACTGTCACCAGTTCCGATCCGAAATTTGATGAGATATATCTCAGTAACTTTGTTACACTCAATGTTATAGACCTTATCAGGCGTTTGCCGGGAGTAGGCCGTGTGAGTAATATCGGTGGACGCTACTATGCCATGCAGATATGGGTAGAGCCGGATAAGATGGCCGATATGGGCATCACCGTGGCCGATCTTCAGAAAGCCCTTAAGGATCAGAACCGTGAGTCTGCGGCAGGTGTGCTCGGACAGCAGCCGGTGAAGGGCCTTGATGTGACGGTGCCGATCACCACGCAGGGACGTCTGTCGTCGGTGGGTGAGTTTGAGGAGATTGTGGTGAAAGCCGATCCCGATGGCTCCATCATACGTCTGCGCGATGTGGCGCGTATTTCTCTTGAAGCGCAGAGCTACAATACAGAGAGCGGTATCAACGGTGAGAATGCCGCTGTGCTTGCCATATATATGCTTCCCGGAGCTAATGCTATGGATGTGGCCCGTGAGGTGCGTGAGGCGATGGAGGAGATCAGTGCCAGTTTTCCCGACGGTCTCGACTACTCTTTCCCTTTCGACATGACCACATATATCGATGAGTCGATCCATGAGGTATATAAAACGCTTTTTGAAGCTTTGGCGCTCGTGATACTGGTGGTGTTTCTCTCGTTGCAGAGCTGGCGTGCCACGGTTATTCCGCTTGTAGCGGTGCCGATATCGCTTGTCGGCACATTCGGCTTCATGCTCATTTTCGGCTTCTCGCTTAATATGCTCACATTGCTCGGACTGGTGCTTGCCATAGGCATAGTTGTTGATGATGCCATTGTGGTGGTGGAGAATGTGGAGCGTGTGATGCGGGAGGAGCATCTGCCCCCTCGCGAGGCTACCAAGCGTGCTATGGCCGATCTTACGAGTCCTATCATAGCCACATCGCTGGTGCTTGCCGCTGTTTTTGTGCCGGTGAGTTTCCTCGGAGGAATTACCGGGCAGATGTATCGGCAATTTACTGTTACCATCGTTGTTTCTGTGCTGCTCTCAACTGTTGTGGCACTTACTCTCAGCCCGGCCATGTGTGCCCTCATACTGCGGCCCGATCATAAGGATGAGAAGCCACGTTTGTTTCGCTTTATCAATAGGCAGTTGTCGGCAGGAAGCCGTCATTTTGTAAGTGTCACCGCTCGTTCGGTATATCGTTACAAGCGTGTCATCACCGCTTTTGCCGTGATGCTTGCAGTGATATTGATCGTCAACCGTTTCATGCCGTCATCGTTCTTACCGGTTGAGGATCAGGGATATTTCAAGATCGAGCTTGAACTGCCTGAGGGCGCCACGTTGGAGCGTACACGTCTGGTGACGGAGCGTGCCGTAGAGTATCTTATGGCCAATCCTGCGGTCGACTATGTGCAGAGTGTGGCCGGATCGAGCGGACGTGTCGGGAGCAATCAGGCGCGTAGTGAGCTTACCGTCATACTCCGGCCCTGGGAGGAGCGTGACGGCCAGACGATCGACGATGTGATGGCGGTGGTGCGTGCCGACCTACAGAAATATCCCGAATGCAAAGCTTATCTCAGCCGTCCGCCGGTGATTCCAGGTCTTGGCAATTCCGGCGGCTTTGAGATGCAGCTTGAAGCTCGTGGCGACGCTACGCTCGACGATCTGCGTGCGGCCACTGACACACTGATGCATTATGCTTCGCAATGCAAGGAGATCAGCGGTCTGTCGGCATCGTTGCAGAGCGATATACCGCAGCTGTACTTCGATGTGGATCGCGACAAGGCCAAGCTTGCCGGTGTGCCGCTTGCCGATGTGTTTTCGACCATGAAGGCATTCACGGGCGCTGTGTATGTGAACGATTTCAATATGTTCAACCGTATATACCGTGTCTACATACAGGCGGAGGCTCCTTATCGAGAGCATCGTGATAACATCGGACTTTTCTTCGTGCGTGGCAATGGAGATACCATGTTGCCTCTGTCGGCACTTGGCACCACAAGCTATACCACCGGTCCGGGTACAATACGCCGCTTCAACATGTTCAACAGTTCCCTTGTGATTGGCGATGCGGCAAAAGGATATAGTTCTGGTGATGCCATGGCCCGTATGGAGCAGTTGGCGCGTACACACCTTCCGGATAATATCGGGGTGGAATGGAGCGGACTCAGTTATCAGCAGAAGCGTGCCGGCTCACAGACTGGAATGATTCTGGCGCTTGTGTTTCTATTTGTATTCCTTTTCCTCTCTGCGCTTTATGAAAGTTGGACTGTACCGTTGGCAGTGCTGCTCTCACTGCCGGTGGCGGTGCTTGGCGCATATCTTGGCGCATGGGCTTTCGGCTTGGAAAATGATATTTATTTCCAGATCGGCCTGGTGATGCTCATGGGTATGGCGGCGAAAAACGGCATTCTTGTCGTTGAGTTCGCCAAAGAACAGACCGACAATGGTATGAGCCCTCTTGAAGCTGCTAAATATGCCATAAAACTACGTTTCCGTCCGATTGTGATGACCTCTACGGCATTTATCCTCGGCATGTTGCCTATGGTGATGGCTTCTGGACCCGGATCTGCCGCACGACGTTCGATAGGTACTGGTGTATTTTTCGGTATGCTCTTCGCAGTGGTAGTTGGAGTAATGCTGGTGGCTTTTTTCTTTGTTGTGATCCAGACGGCTATGGCACGCCGTCGCAAAAACATATTCAGAAATCATGGGAATGCTCTCAAAGAATCTTAAATATCTCTCTGT
>CANPDS010000204.1 GCA_947573015.1 uncultured Muribaculum sp. | reverse complement strand
GGTTCGATGAGGGCATTGCGCGATGTGGGATGCTCTTTCCATGTAGTACCGAGATCTGGGGTAGTGCATATACGTCTTCCGTTGGGGTTGATATGCCCACGGTTGCGGTTGTCGCGCATATTGAGCATTATATCACCCGATTGGAGCTGGACTGCGTTGCATTCCGTTACATTGCCGTAGGCCGGATTGCTTGCAATCCATGTCTTACCATGATCGGTGCTGTATGTGATATTGGAGAACGGGATTCCTTCGCTGTCGCGACCTTGGGTGGGAAATACAAGAGTTCCGTCGTTGAGGCATATTCCTTGTCCGGGAGCGGGTGCGTAGAGCCACCATTCAGGCCGCTTTGTGCCGGAGGTGATATTGTGAGGAAAACTCCATGTAAGGCCCCCGTCATCGCTGTTGGTGATAAGAAACTGGCATGTTTCCTTAATTCCGGTGCCCGGTTGCGATCCTCGCCCTTTCCATTGATGTATCCAGTAGTTGCTGTTTTCATCGAGGCCGTCAATCCATTTTCCGTCGGCATCAAGGGCACCGTGCATCCACAGTCCGGCTACAAAAATTCTGCCGGTGGTATTGTCTGTGAGAATGCATGCGTCGCTCACACCATTGTAGCGTTCAGGAAGGCCACCCCATGTGCCCATGTCGAGTATGGTATGCATTGGTGTCCATGTCGATCCTCCGTCAGTGCTACGTTGCAGTGCTATGTCGATATCGCCCTGAAGGTCGCGTGAAGATTCGTGGCGTGCATCATATATGGCGAGGAGAGTGCCGTCGGAGGCTGTTGCGATACCTGGTATGCGGCATGATGTGATATTGTCCTGTCCGCTTTGTCGCAATGCCACTCCTGTGCGTCGCATCATCGGAGAGTAGTCGGGGGTGATTATCTTGTCGTTGCCGAAGGTCAGTGAAGTGCATTTCACGGATATCTTATGGCTGAGGTCGATGGAGTCGCGCAATGTGAGCGCGATCCACAGATATGTGGTGTCGGCCGGTAGAGGTATCTCCATGTCAATCTTCAGAGTTGCCTTTCCCTCGGTTGGTGCGCTTGCCGAGTATGCCGGCAATTTTTGCACCGTTGAGTCGGCGATGGTGCATACTCCGGCCATAATGATGTCGGAGATATCCGTACTTCCGCTGAAATCGAGAGTAATTCCGGAGATGGCAGGGTGATCTCCTGACGAGATTACGGTGAGCCGGTCGGTGGGAGAATGGGTCATTCCGGAGAGCACCGGTACCACGGGGCATTTTACCGTGACGAGGGGAGGTGGTGACGCTGCGTATGCCGATACTCCTCCCAAAGCCATAATGATGGCTGTTGCTGGTTTGATAAATGTGTTCATGGTGGTTGGTTAAGAACTTTCGAAGTAAGCTCTAATCCGGATTTTTAGTTAAAAATCACAAAAAAGAGGGCACGCTGATTATTTCTGCTTACCTTTGTTACGATTAACATAGATTAGGCGAGGGTTCTGATTGCTTTTGATGTGTTCCCTGACAGATAAAGCATTGGTGCCCTCTCTTTTTATTTTTTCACAAAGCCCAGTGTTTCCAGATCGGCATCGAGATCGGCATATTCTTTATTGGAAAGAGGAGATAGCGGAGCACGGCATTGTCCGCAATTTATTCCAATAAGGTTCATTATGGCTTTTCCGCCTCTCACACCACCTCCGTATTTTATGATTACTTCTACGGTCTTTATGGATTTTAGCTGAAGTTCACGCGCTTTCTCCACATCGTTTTCCTCCATGGCTTTGAAAATACCGTCGTAGACATCGGGAATATAATTGTAGGTGCTTCCTACGCCTGCTTTCGCTCCCATGGCAATTCCGGATACCAGTATTTCGTCATATCCGTGGAGCACCTCAAAGCTTCCGTTGTCAAGCGTGATGCATGCGCCCATTTCCATCATGTTGTTGTGGGTGAATTTTGTTCCGGCAAGATTAGGTATGGATTTTCTTCCAGTTATCAGGAATTTATCTACCGGGAGGTTTACGCCGGTCATTGACGGCATGTTGTAGTAGTAGAATGGATGATTTGGCGCCTGAGCAGCGATTGGCGCGAAAAATGAGATGAGATCGTCGACGGTGGCAGGCTTGAAGAATGATGGTGCGATACATCCTATGCCATAGGCTCCGGAGGCTGCTGCATGTGCGGTAAGCTCCATTGAATCACGCTGGCAGTTGCTGCCTACGTGGCATATTACTTTGAATCGTCCGGCGGCAGCCTTGATCCAGGCTTCGAGAATGAGTTTGCGCTCATTGACGGTGAGGGATGAAAATTCGCCAGTGGTGCCATTGACAAATACACCTTCTATGGGTGACTGTGCAATGAGGTCGGCATATGGATTTATCTCATTGTAGTTTATGTCACCGTTCTCTTTCATTGGAGTGAATGTGGCGGCGATCATGCCGGAGAGACGTGGAAAATTAGGCATAGTGGTAATGATTTGGTTGGGTTATGATAGAATCGATTTTTTAGGCATACACCACCCTGTGCCGACATTGCCGGCATTTTGTAAATTGATGTTTATGTGGTAGTTATGCTTCCGAGCTTGCGACTGCTGGTTTACTCTTTCGCATTTTCAGAGTGTTCACGCATGAATATGCGGTAAAGCTCGAAGTGTCGTTCGATGGCATTTCTGTATCCATCTTTATCGCCAGCTTTCAGGTAGGCAAGCAGATCGGCGTGTGAGGCTGTAGCTCCCTCGGCCTGTAGCCGTTTGTTGATTTGGGACAGCTCGTTGCGGAATTGCTTCTTGATATATGTCAGCACTGGGTGTATGATGTCCTGGAACTCTGCAATTGTCTTGTTGCCTGTGATCTCGTAGAGTTTGGCGTGGAATGATGATTCGCTCGACACGGCATACTCATTGTTTTCGATTACCTTTCCGATGCGTACTATTTCCTCCAGTTCTTTGAGATCTTCTGGAGTAATCTTTTCGAAAATGTCGGCTGAGATGCCTATCTCAAGGGCAATTCGGAATTCGAGCAGATCGAGTACGGTATCTTCTTTCAGGAAACGTGGATCAATCACACGTTTCATGCCGCCCAATATAGTTGGTTCGGCAAGTATCATCCCTTTGCGTGGGCGTGAATGGATCATTCCGAACATTTTCAGTCGGCTGAGGCATTCGCGGAGTACACTGCGGGCTACGCCGAGTTCTTCGGCGAGAGTGTTTTCGTTGGGTATGGGATCGCCGATGGAAAGATTGCTGCATTTGAAATGCGATAGCAGACATTCCTCTACTTGGTCGACAAGCGAAGCGTTTGTGGGTTGTAGTGACAATGCCATAATTTTCTTTTTAGAGGTATCGTTATTTATCATTAATCTGATTTGTCTGACAAATCAAGATGCCGCAAAGTTACATCTTAATTTCGATCGTACAAATATTTTGGTTAAAAAATTCTGTTAACTTTTGAGTTTTAACATTTGTAACTTAAAAGTAGCTGTTCCCACCAGATATAAAAAGCTTGATTTGAGCTATGTAAGGACGCAATTTGGTGCGTCCCTATGTAGCTCAAGTGCTGTTATTGAATGTTATTTGGCGGAATAGTTACTGACAGTTGGTGTCATAGCTATTGTATGGTTATTATGCGAGAAGTTGATCCTCTGGCGCTCCATATGCCGTATCCTCCCTCGATATTGCCGTATATGGGGATAGTACCGGCGAGAAATATGTTGCCTCCGAAAGCTGTCATATCGTCATACTGATGCCAGAAAGACCAGACTTCCGGAGATACAGTAGTGAGTGATACCTGTATTTTCTGTCCTACAGGGAAATATGGTGTGTAATCATTGCCGTCGGTGTCAATGTTGGGTCGGCATGCCGTGATTGTGACTGGAGCATTGCCCGATGCATCCGGTCGGTATGTGCCCATGAAGCATGGCAGTGTACGTCCGCTGATTTGCGGAAAGTAAACGTTGAGATGATAGTATGATCCGTAGGTTGGAGTGAAAGTAACGCTAACCTCGCGCAGGGTGTCGCTGTCGGCAACTGGGGTGATGTCCACTCGGTCGATCACGGGTGGTTGCGGCATTGTGCATGATGAGGTCACGCTCATTCCGTCGTATTCGGCGGTGATGGTGTAGGTGCGTCCTGGTATGCCTGTCATCTGGGCTGTGGTATAGATGAATGGGGGCACAATGTTTTTGTCGATTCGACCGATCATCGCTTCTGTATGCTCACCATCGGATATGGTGACTGTGGCCCAGCGCACTACCAGATCGGCGGTTGTCGTGGCGTCGGTATTCATCGGTGAAAAGCTACGCATCAGTATCACGGATGGATGACCGTCAGAGTCGATCCAACCCTCTACTACCAGACGGTGGC
This sequence comes from uncultured Muribaculum sp., assembly GCA_947573015.1. GTDB lineage: Bacteria > Bacteroidota > Bacteroidia > Bacteroidales > Muribaculaceae > Muribaculum. The sequence continues at coordinate 245 of CANPDS010000204.1, read as the reverse complement.
TGTCGGGTATCTCGTCATCTATGGTCTTCTGACATGATGGGAGGAGCAAGTGTGCGAGCATGCATAATGGAAATAGTTTTGATAGTCGTGTCATCGGTCAGAATCGGATTACGTAGGCTAATGAGGGTAGGAATTGATAGAGAGAAGATGACTCGCGGCGTGCGAATGTGGCATCGTCAGTGTCATAGCCATAGGTTACCATTGATACATTTTTGTGGCCATAGGCATTGATGACCGATACGATC
>CANPDS010000203.1 GCA_947573015.1 uncultured Muribaculum sp. | reverse complement strand
AGGGATAAGTTCTGGAATGATTGGAGTATCTACTATATCGAGCAGTACATTACGTTCGATGTCATTGCCACATGTGTGGGCGCACCATGCTACGAGGTGTTTTACGAGAGTCTTTGGTACGCCAGCATTTACACCATACATTGACATATGGTCTCCATTGTATGTGGCCCATCCAAGTGCAAGCTCAGAGAGATCGCCTGTCCCGAGCACCATTCCACCTACTTGGTTGGCGATATCCATTAAAAGTTGTGTACGTTCGCGAGCCTGAGAGTTTTCGTATGTAACGTCGTGTACGTTGATGTCATGTCCGATGTCGGAAAAATGTTGTTTTACAGCCGGAGCAATAGGTATCTCCCTGATAGAAATGCCGAGTATCTCCATCAGTTGACGGGCGTTTGTGTTAGTACGTTCTGTTGTGCCGAATCCAGGCATTGTGACTCCTATGATTCCTTTTCTGTCGAGACCGAGGATATCAAATGTGCGTACGGCAACAAGTAGAGCGAGGGTTGAGTCAAGGCCGCCAGAAATGCCAACTACGAGGTTGGATGTGTGTGTGGCGTTCAGTCGCTGTGCGAGGCCGCTAATCTGTATGTTTATAATCTCTTCGCAGCGTGTGTCCATGTCGTTGCCTTGGGATGGAACAAACGGGAGTGGATTGATATATCTCAGCAAGTCTGAGCCCTGGGCCGAGGTATCCATCGATACCGTTGATTGTCTGAAGATAGACGTGGCGGAATCATTGGCTCTGGAGTCGTTGAATGATATTATGTGCATTCTGTCGCGGCGTACGGCTTCGATGTCGATATCGGCTATCGCATATGATGAGCAACGCGTCCATCGTGGTGCTTCGGCAAGTAAAGACCCATTTTCATACACAAGGGCTTTTCCGTCGAATACGAGATCTGTAGTTGATTCGCCAAACCCTGCCGATGCATATACATAGCCTGCGATGCAACGTGCCGATTGTTGTGCCAACAGTGATTTTAGATAGTTGTATTTACCTATAATATCATCGGAGGCCGATAGATTCAATATGATTTCCGCACCGTGGAGCGCTGCGTGCGAGGATGGTGGAATCGTCGTCCAAAGGTCTTCGCATATTTCTATTGCAACGCCAACTCCGTCTACATTGATTATAATGTCGGTGCCAAGGGGAGCATTGTCTTCACCCCATGTGGTGATACCGTTTGTCAGAGATGTGGCAGATGCAAACCATCGGCGCTCATAGAATTCGTTATAGTTGGGGAGATATGTTTTCGGTACTACAGCTACCACCTTGCCGGAGGCATATGCTATCGCACAGTTGTAGAGCGATCCGCATATCCTTATCGGGGCACCCACAACGAACATCATATTGTATTTGCTTGAAATTTCCTTAAGTTTTTGGAGGGCTTCCTCCACATTGTCGAGCAATAGTGACTGGTGGAAAAGGTCGGCACATGTATACCCGCTTACGCATAGTTCCGGGAACACGGCTATTCTCACACTTTCCTGCTGTAATGCTTTCAGTTGGGTCTCGATTGCGTCAATATTAGCCCATACGTCGGCCACTTTTACCGCCGGAACAGCGGCTGCCACGCGTATGTATCCCAACTCGGATGCGCTTTCTCCGTAGACGGATGTGTCCGTTGCGCAGGCTGAATCAGTCTGGCTTGATCGATTGGTGGAGTTTGCTGACATGATAATGAAATTTTCTACAAATATACGGATAAGCCGTGCGCAATGCCAAATTTATTTGGTCATTGCACGCGATGGAGATATAAATGATGTTGTCAAATAATCATAAATATTAGATATTGTGGGGTTGAATAAACTTTTTTCAAAGGATATATGTTTACCAAATATCTGAAGTTAGCTTTTTTTAATAAATCGCGTATCGACAGATTAACCGTATAATATTCCCCTATATCCACCTAAAACATTGCGCCATGGAAGATAAATTCATCCTTTCGCTTGATCAGGGCACCAGCAGTTCGCGTGCCATAGTATTTGATAAGAACGGCACCATCCGCTCGGTGGCCCAACGTGAGTTTGAACAGATATTTCCTCAGTCGGGTTGGGTCGAGCATGATCCGCACCAAATATGGGCTTCCCAGGCATCAGTTATCGCTGAGGCGATCTCGCAGATAGACATCAACGGGCTAAATATTGCAGCAATCGGTATCACTAATCAGCGTGAGACCACTATTGTATGGGATGTTGACACAGACCTTCCTGTATACAACGCTATAGTGTGGCAGGACCGCCGTACCTCGGAGTATTGAGATGAACTTGTGCGTGAGGGGTGGGAGGAGAAAATCCGAGAGAAAACAGGATTGATTGTTGACGCATATTTCAGTGCCACCAAAGTAAAATGGATACTTGACAATGTGCCTGGTGCCCGTAAGCGTGCCGAGGAAGGGAAGCTTCGTTTCGGCACTGTGGATTCGTGGCTTGTATGGCGACTTACACGTGGCACAGTTCATGTTACTGACGTTACCAATGCATCCCGTACCATGCTCTTTAACATCCATACTTTACAGTGGGATGACGATCTGCTTGAGCTTTTCGGCATACCACGTTCGATGATGCCTGAAGTAAAGTCGTCGAGTGAGATCTACGGGTATACCACAACAACACTTTTTGCCCACAAGGTTCCTATTGCCGGAATGGCCGGTGACCAGCAGGCCGCTCTTTTCGGACAGATGTGTATTGAGCCTGGAGCTGTGAAGAATACTTACGGTACCGGTTGCTTTCTGCTTATGAATACCGGCAACGAGGCTATAGAATCGAAAAACCGCATGCTAACCACAATTGCGTGGAAGATTGGTCATGAAGTGACTTATGCTCTCGAGGGATCGATATTTGTGGCTGGTTCTGTCGTACAGTGGTTGCGCGATGGTCTGAAATGTATCGATAAGTCGAGCGAGGTAGAAGCTCTGGCTGCTTCTGTTCCTGACACAGATGGGGTATATTTTGTACCTGCACTTACCGGCCTTGGCGCTCCGTATTGGGATCAGTATGCCCGTGGTGCCATATCCGGCATCAGTCGCGGTACCACTACTGCCCATATTGCCCGTGCCGCTCTTGAAGGCATAGCATATCAGGTATATGATATAGTTAAGGCCATGGAGCGTGATTCTGCGCTGCCCATAGCTAATCTTAAAGTTGATGGCGGTGCATCGCGCAACGATCTGCTGATGCAATTCCAGAGTGATATACTTTCGTGCGATGTACTTCGTCCACGAGTTACAGAGACTACAGCCCTTGGCGCTGCATATCTTGCTGGTCTTGCTGTTGGCTATTGGAAGAGTCTTGATGAGATAAGGCAGCAATGGCAGGTGGAACAGCGTTTCGAGCCATCTGGCGACTCTGAGAAAGTTGCAAAAGCTCTCGATGGTTGGCATGATGCTGTCAACAGGGTGCTGCATACCAAGCCGACTGATGCCAAATAGTGTTCCATGAGCTAATTTCTCCTTTATTCACTCTCTAACAGCTATATCATGGAAACATCTGTTTGGCAATGCTTCGTACAATGCATTTTTGAGTTTATAGGCACTTTCGTGCTCGTGCTACTCGGTTGCGGTGTAGTGGCTTGTGTAAGCCTTCGCAAATCGAAAGGCGAAGGTGGTGGCTGGATTGTGGTTACTTTGGCATGGGGGCTTGCCGTGTTCTGCGGAGTCCTTATTGCCGGACCATGGTCGGGCGCTCACCTCAATCCGGCTGTCAGCATTGGTCTGGCAGCTGCGGGTAAATTCCCTTGGATTTATGTCGGTCCGTTCATAGTTGCACAGATCCTTGGTGGTATACTTGGCGCTATGTGTGTCTATGTGTTCTACAAAGATCATTTTGACGCCACGGATGGTGAGGAAACCAAGCTTGGGGTATTTTCTACTATCCCAGCTATTAATAACCGTTGGCGCAATTTCATCTGTGAGGTCATCGGTACTTTCGTGCTTATCCTTGTGATACTCTTTATCGGCGATGAGAGCAATGCTGCTGCGTTGACTACCGCTGAGGGGAGGCATGCTCTGATAGGCCTGGGCAGTGTCGGAGCGCTTCCGGTAGCACTGCTTGTTGTGGTGATAGGTATGAGTCTCGGAGGTACTACCGGATATGCCATCAATCCCGCACGTGATCTTGGCCCTCGCATAGCGCATGCTTTGCTTCCTATCAAGGGGAAAGGATCGAGCCAGTGGAGCTACAGTTGGGTGCCTGTGTTCGGTCCGATTGTAGGTGGAATATTGGCGGCATTGGTGTTTTGGCTGGTGAAAATGATGCTTAATGCGTAGAATGGAGTCTCGAGTCCTTTATATGGCTTCCAACTATGCTCTCTCGAAAAGTTCAAAATAGCCCTGAAATCACCCTCGAAATGTTAGTTGAAGATAAAGTTTAAATCAGTTCTATAAAGAAAGCGGGATACTCTGTTGGAGCTCCCGCTTTTATTTCGTATTGAGTGGATGAGATTGATCTGCTCTGAATCGTCCCTGTATCGGGCGATTTGATCGATATCGAATTATTGGCCCAGATAGGTTTTGAGGAGTTTACTTTTCTGGCCTTTGAGGCGGCGGATAGCTTTCTCTTTGATCTGACGAACGCGTTCGCGTGTGAGATCAAATTTTGCTCCGATCTCTT
>CANPDS010000202.1 GCA_947573015.1 uncultured Muribaculum sp. | reverse complement strand
CTCCATATTATGACGGCGAAGCACCATCAGACTCTCCTTGCCGGAGTTAAGCAGATCAAGGTATATCTCATGACCCTGCTTCGTCACCGAAAAATACCTCACATTGTCAAGAGCTTGATTTATTGCCTGTTCAAACGGAGCATCCGCACATGCCATCATCGTCGACAGCATATTGCCGAATGTCAAGGTCTGCCCGTCACCTGTAGTGAAGTCGGCGTTGATAGTATTACAACCATTATTACCATACATACGTCCCTCACCTGTCGAGAAATTGATATATGGACGGTTCTCTCCGGTCACTTTCTTTCCACCTACAGTCCATACCGTCCATTCACCCTCAAGCTGGGATGCATCCGACTGCTTAAGGGCTACCGGAGCCTTTGTCTCTGTCTCAATGGGCACTGTAATCACCTTTTTATTACTTTTAAAAACTCCACACGACGACAGCAACACTGTCGATGCTATTATAGCGCATAATTTGATTTTCATATCTTCACATTAAATTTACACACATTGAAGTAACAACCTCTGATATTAAGACACATTGGCACGCAGAAAGTTTAAGCGACAGTCTTAATGCCAGTCCACTACAAGACCATCATATGCCAGCTTCACTCCGGCAGGTAATGTGGGATCAACATCAGCATGACGTCCGAGAGCATCGGCGATATGTGTGAACCATGTGCGCCGAGGAGCCACTCTATCCACTACACTCAATGCTTCATCGACAGTCATATGGCTATGATGATCCTCATACCGGAGAGCATTGATCACTAATGTATCAACCCCCTCAAGCAACGCGAATGTCGCGTCAGGTATAGTCTTAGCATCTGTTATATACGCCAATCCTCCTATCCTGAACCCTATGATCGGAAGTTTGCCATGCATCACAGGCAATGGCACCACTTCAATTCCCGACACCTCAAACGGTCGGTAGGGATCAATCTCGTGAATGGCGAAAGTAGGCACACCAGGATAAGGATGTTCACGAAAACAATACGGCACACGGTTGCGCAGATCCTCGGCCACATCATCAGTGCAATACACCGGGAAGTGGCCTTTGGGAAGATGATGGCAATACGGCCGAAGATCATCTATGCCACCCACATGATCATAATGGCTATGAGTGAGCAATGCCGCATGAAGCGGTGGCGCGCCGGCATCAATTATCTGCTGGCGGAAGTCGGGTCCGCAATCAATAAGCAGATTGACATCTCCCACAGTCAGCAATGCCGACGCACGTCGCCTCTTGTCGTGAGTATCAGTAGACAGACACGCAGGACAAGTGCAACCAATAGCAGGCACACCGGTAGATGTGCCGGTACCGAGAAAACGAAGTCTCATTTTACAAATATTACTTCCGGATACAACTCAATACCGAAATGTGCCCTTACCTCATCCTGCACCATGCGGCTAAGCAAGACTACATCAGAAGAAGTGGCATCACCACGGTTCACTATTACAAGACATTGCTTCTCATATACGACAGCTCCTCCTACAGAAGCACCCTTCATTCCGGAATGCTCTATCAGCCATCCGGCAGGAAGCTTCACAGTACCATCTGGAAGAGGATAATAAGGCATATCTGGATACCGCGATATAAGATCGGCAAACTGCCCTGCCTCCACAACCGGATTCTTGAAGAATGATCCGGCATTTCCCTCAACATCAGGATCGGGGAGCTTGGCACGACGCACATCCACCACACGGCGGCGCACATCCATCGCCGAAAGTCGGTCATTCCCACCAAGCTCTTTCAGCGGACCATATTCCAGATGAAATTCAGGCCGAGTGGTAAGGCTGACGCTCACAGCAGTCACTATATATCTGCCCGCTACATCATCATGTTTGAATACACTCTGCCGATATCCATAGTCAAGCATACCGGGCGACAGCAGCCGCTCCCGGTGTTCTACAGTATCATAGACATGCACACCATGCACCCTGTCAGCAAACTCAATACCATAGGCACCGATATTCTGCACAGCAGCAGCCCCTACCGAGCCCGGGATAAGGGATAGATTTTCCAGACCGTTGTATCCGGCCTCACAAGAGCGTTCCACGAAAGTATCCCAACGTTCACCGGCACCGGCAGTAGCAATCAGGTCGCCATCATCGGTAACATCTGAAAAAATGATACCCTTGATTGCGGAATGCATCACCACACCATTGAAATCACGGGTGAACAGCAGATTACTGCCGCCTCCCATGTGCAACACCGGCAAATCCTTCAGTACAGGCATAGCCAATAATTCACGCAGTTCGTCAACCGATGAATACTCCACATAATATCTGGCACGCGCAGGCACATGGAACGTAGTGCACTTCGACAGATCAAAATTTTCAATCAGTTTCATAAAGCAAGTATTATGAGCACCAACATACCTACTGACGATATGACGAGAGTACACCGTCAAAGAATATCAGATAGACCCCATTCTCATATGTCCATCGCTCACCGTAGGCGCTTGTGCCCTGATAACGGTCGATATGTGAAGGCGCACCGAGAGCCATCCGGCACTCATCACGCGTCATATCGGTAGCCACACGGCCATGTATTATCCGATCCCAGTTGACATCGGTAATCATCGGATAGCGGTCACGTGGATTACCGAAACTGAAGAGCGACGCAAAATTACGTGCAGAATGCATCGAGTCGCCAACCGACATATACACAGATGCCTTTACAGGCTTGCCATCCATATCGGCATCAAATGTAACCTTTACGGGATATACCAGATTGCCAGGTTCGACAGAGCTGATACGTACAGGTATATACTTCAAGCCCGTTGAGGCATTGCCATCGGCATCATACCACAATGAAGTGCGTATGTAAAGCTCCCGATCTTTCAGCTTTGACCGCACGGAATCGACAAGACTCATCTCAATGGTAAAAGGCACACTGACCGAACTGCGATTGCTCAGCTCGGATGGAGATGCATTAACCCGGTAAACGGCCTCACCACCATTGCTGTCGGCAAACAGCAGTTCCGTATCATCGCCTCCGGTAAGCGAAGGAACGGTACGGGTACTAAGAAATCTGATCACCGATCCAGCCTCAGGAGCAGATGTCCCAGGTTCGAGAGCCAGTGAGATCTTCCCGTCGGTAACATAAAACTGTTTCCCAGGCTCCCAATCGGAAAGCTGCTGCGGCAATACTCCTGCCAGATAACGATCCTCGTCAGTAACCACAACATTGCGCCGCGACACATCCTTATCCGTAATGCGCGGAGTGCTCTCTATCCCGGTAAAGCATGACGATAGTCCCCAGGCAAGCAATATTGCCGTCGCAAATATCCAAGAATAGTTACGGCTCATTTTTTCACAGCGGGCTCGATACCGAGATTCTTGAAAATAAACGAATAAATATCCGCATATTCATCGATCACCTTGCTCACAGGCTTACCGGCACCATGGCCTGCCTTGCTGTCGATACGGATCAGTTTCGGAGCCTTTCCTGTGTCTGCGGCCTGAAGTCGCGCTGCATATTTGAATGAATGGGCAGGCACAACACGGTCGTCATGGTCGGCCGTAGTGACCATTATGGCCGGATAAGGAGTGCCGTTGTCTCTGATATTATGAAGCGGAGAATAGCCGAGCAGATAAGATGCCATCTCGGGAGAGTCGGCCGAAGTGCCATAGTCAGGTGCCCAGTTCCAGCCGATAGTGAACAGATGGTAGCGCATCATATCCATGACACCTACCCTCGGTATCGCTACCTTGAACAGATCGGGACGCATGTTGACAGTAGCACCGACAAGCAGACCTCCGTTTGATCCACCTTCGATTACAAGCATATCAGGATTGGTCCAGCCCTGCTGTATCATATACTCGGCAGCGGCGATGAAGTCGTTGAACACATTGAGCTTATTGAGCTTTGTGCCCGCCAGATGCCACTCTTCGCCATACTCACCGCCACCACGTAGATTGGCCTGCGCATATATACCGCCATTTTCAAGCCACAGGATACGCTGCGCCGAAAATCCGGGATTGAGCGAAATATTGAAACCACCATAACCATAGAGATACACCGGATTCTTACCATCACGCTTCAAACCTTTCTTATAAGTGATGAACATCGGTATCTTTGTGCCGTCGGCTGAAGGATAGAATACCTGCTCGGTCACATAATCATCCGACTTGAATCCGTTGATTTCCGATGAGCGGAACAACTTCGACTCACCGGTGGCCACATCATACACATACTGTGCCGATGGATATGCGAACGAAGTAAACGCATAGTATACCTCCGGATGCTTGCGGCTTGAAGAGAATCCAACCGAACCTATCGACGGAAGAGTTACTTCAGAGAGTTTCTGTCCTCCAAGTGTGTATACATATGCACGGTTGTAAGCATCGACAGCATATGTGAGAATCATCTTATCGGGACCGGTGAAATCGACTCCGGTCAACACACCTTCCTGCTGAGGCACAAGCTCACGCCAATGGTCCATTCCCGGATTGTCTACCGAAGCCACCATAAGCCGGTAACGCGGTGCACCATAGTTAGTGTAAATGTAAATGTTGCCATCTATTACATCGAGCACACTGACTTCATAATCCTGTGTCGGACTCATCTCTTTCCACCCGGCATCCTGATCGCCAAGTTTGCGCATCTTTATAGAATTGCCAAGACCCTGTCCGGCACCGATCACAAACAGCACCGACTCATCGTCAGGCACCGCAGCCG
>CANPDS010000201.1 GCA_947573015.1 uncultured Muribaculum sp. | reverse complement strand
GTTTGAACACGTTGACATATAGCACGTTTTTTCCGACGAACATCTTGTCCTGCACTTTTACCACTTTATATTTACCATCTTTGTAGAAAATGATTATATCGTCTATGTCGGAACACTGACAGACATATTCATCCTTTTTGAGTGATGTGCCGATGAATCCTTCCTCGCGGTTGATATACAGTCGCTCGTTGGCTTCAGCCACCTTTGCCGCCTCGATGCTGTCGAAACTGCGGAGTGATGTGTGGCGAGGGAATGCCGCGCCATATTTTTCTTTAAGATGTGTATACCAATCAATGGTATATTGCACTATGTTGGCAAGCTTGCGGTCGATGTCGGCCACACGGTCGCGGTAATTTGCTATCACGCGGTCGGCTTCCTCGGAGTTGAAACGAAGTATTCGTTTCATTTTTATCTCCATCAGACGGAGCAGGTCGTCGCGAGTAATCTCGCGCCAGAGGTCTTTCTTATATGGTTCGAGGCGCTTGTCGATATGGGCGAGTACGCTGTCCATGTCTTTTCCCTCCTCAAACTGCTTGTCCTTATAGATGCGCTCCTCGATGAATATGCGTTCGAGCGATGCGAAATGGAGAGATTCCATAAGCTCGCCGCGCTGTATCTCAAGTTCGCGGCGCAGTAGTTCGCGCGTGGTGTCGACACTATGGCGCAGTACGTCGCTCACACCGAGGAAGTGGGGTTTCTTATCGGATATGACGCAGCAGTTTGGCGACACGCTTAGTTCGCAGTCGGTGAAAGCATAGAGCGCGTCGATAGCCTTGTCGCTTGATGTCCCTGGAAGGAGGTGCACGAGGATGCAAGCGTTTTCAGAAGTCATGTCCTCTACTTTGCGCACCTTTATCTTTCCTTTTTCAGCGGCTTTGATGATGGAGTCGCTGATGGTGCCGGTGGTTTTGCCGAAGGGGATTTCGGTGATGGCGAGAGTCTTGTTGTCGACTTTCTCTATTTTTGCGCGGATCTTTACTGATCCGCCGCGTTCACCGTCGTTGTATTTCGACACGTCGATAGATCCGCCGGTGACGAAATCGGGGTAGAGTGTGAAAGGTTCGTCGCGCAGATAGGCCACGGCGGCGTCGATCACTTCATTGAAATTATGTGGCAGAATCTTTGAGGATAGGCCTACAGCTATGCCTTCTACTCCCTGTACGAGAAGTAGCGGGAATTTTGCCGGCAAAGTCACTGGTTCCGGCTTGCGGCCGTCGTAGCTCACGGTCCAGTCGGTGGTCTTTGAATTGTACAGCACTTCAAGTGCGAAAGGAGATAGTCTGGCCTCGATATATCGTCCTGCAGCGGCTGATGCTCCTGTAAGCACGTTACCCCAGTTACCCTGTGTTTCTACGAGCAACTCTTTCTGGCCCAACTGTACCAGTGCGTCGTTGATTGACGCATCGCCGTGGGGATGATACTGCATGGTGTTGCCCACGATGTTGGCCACTTTGTTGAAGCGTCCGTCATCGAGGGTGTGCATGGAGTGCAGTATGCGTCGTTGCACGGGTTTAAGTCCGTCGTCGATGTGTGGCACGGCACGCTCAAGGATTACGTAAGAGGCATATTCTAGAAACCAGCTTTGGTACATGCCTCTAAGCTGGTGGCGCACAACGTCGTCGGATGTGTCGAGAGTCACTCGACCGGGTGTGTTGATTCCGGCTGATTCATTTGTGGTGGAGGATTCTTCGGCCTCCTCGTTGAATTCGTCGGGGTTGATTATATCGTCGCTCATAAAGTGTCTGTCATGATGTTGTGAAAGTGCGCCAGCGGAACGGTGAGTTAACTACGCACCTTCCACAAAGTTAGTAAATTTTAGTAAATTTGCGGTCATGAAACCCGAAATTATCCTTCCGGCCTCCACCAATCCGCGTGTGCCGGAGCCTTCTCATCCGTTTCGTACCGTCTTGCCGGTGCAGATCCGTTTTAATGACATTGATCTTCTCGGACATGTCAACAACGAGATGTATTTCGCATATATGGACCTTGCCAAGGTGCGCTATTTTCAGGAAATACTTGGAAAGTTGAACTGGCGTGCCCTCAATGCTGTGATCGCCAATATAAACTGTGATTTTTTTGCACCTACCACTATTGACGAGCAGATATGTGTGGTTACAGCCATAACCCACATAGGCGAGTCGAGCTTCGGAATGGAGCAGCGTGTGATCGATATCGATACCGGAGAGGTGAAATGCATAGCGCGTATAGTGATGGTAACTATTGATCCGAAAACGGGACATTCAGCACCAGTCGACCCCGAATGGGTAAGAGCTGTGGAAGAGTATGAAGGCTGTAAATTTTAGATAAATGCTGTAATCCATAAAAGTCATGACAGACCCACATTCACTGCATATAGCTGACTTCAATTACCCTCTTCCCGATGAGTTGATTGCAAAACATCCGTTGGCCCAACGCGACAAGTGCCGGCTGCTGGTGCGTCGGCGCGATGGCTCGATTGAGGAACATCTGTTCTCTGAGCTTCCGGAGCTGCTACCCCACGATGCGATGCTCATATACAATAATACGCGTGTGATCAATGCGCGTCTGCGTTTCCGCAAGGGGGCCGACGAGAGCGGTGCGTTGATAGAGGTGTTCTGTCTGGAACCTATGGCGCCGGTAGATTATGCGTTGAACTTTGCCAGCAATGATTCGTGCTCATGGATATGCTTTGTCGGTAACTCGAAGCGCTGGAAGGATGGCGAGTTGATACGTCATCTGGACATTGACGGATCGGAGACGCTATTGCGGGCAACACGTGTGTCGCGTGATGGCAATGCTTCTGTGGTGCGTTTTGAATGGGATAATAGGGATGTTACCTTCTCGCAGATAATAGAGGCTGCCGGGGAGATTCCTATTCCTCCATATCTCAACCGTAGTACAGAGGAGAGCGACAGTCGCGACTATCAGACGGTCTATGGCCGGATTGAAGGCTCTGTGGCGGCGCCTACAGCCGGATTGCATTTTACTCCTGCGGTGCTTGATGCGGTCGACAGGCGTGGAATACCCCGGCGTGAGCTTACACTTCATGTAGGTGCCGGAACATTCCAGCCGGTGAAGAGCGATACCGTTGGTGAGCATGGTATGCACAGCGAGTTCATCTCTGTGGCGCGTGAATTGATTGCCGAGCTTGCATCTACAGAGCGGAATATAGTGGCTGTCGGTACAACATCGGTGCGCACGCTTGAAAGTCTGTATCATGCCGGATGCCTTATAACGGAAGGGAAATGGGATGGGGAGGTGCCGCAGTGGTATCCCTATACCGATTCACATCCGGCTCTGTCGAGGAGGGATGCTTTGACGGCGCTTTTAGGGTATCTTGATGCACGGGGGAGTGACCGTTTTGTAGCTTCCACACGCATAATCATAGCTCCGGGGTATGTGTACCGTGTGGTGGAGGGTATGGTCACAAACTTTCATCAGCCCCAGTCTACGTTGTTGCTTCTTGTATCGGCATTTGTGGAAGGGCGCTGGCGTGAAATATACGATTTTGCTCTTGAGCGTCGATTCCGTTTTCTCAGTTACGGCGATGCATGCCTGTTTATTTAAGAGCATGTTTACACCGTAGCTATTCAGCCTGGGGATAGGTATCATAAAATACGGACTTAGTTAAATTAGGTTAAAATAGTCGCATAGTTGTAATTATTTTGCAATAATTACGATTGAGTATTGTAACTTTGTCGAGTCTCAAACGCCACCTCTCTTCGTCTAACCGGGGCCTGACGCATGAGCAATGTAAGCTTATGAAGAATTTTAACTCTATTTTGACGTTGGCTATCGCTGCTGTTATTGCAGGGATATTTTTTGGATGCAATTCGCCCAAGCCCTACCGCACGATTGATGGTATAATCTGGTCGACTACATATAAGATTACGTATGCATCTAATGCCGTGCTTGATGACAGTGTGCGTTCGGTGCTGCAGGCGGTCGATAATTCCGCATCGGTATTTAATCCAAGATCGTTGATTTCTGCCATAAACCGCAACGATAGTAATGTAGTGGCTGATACGATTCTCCGTAAGTTGTTCACTGAATCGGTAATGATCAATAAGAGCACACATGGTGCTTTTGATCCTACTGTCGGACCGTTGGTGGATCTTTGGGGATTCGGACCCAGCAATGCTCTGCATCGTGACAGCATCACTCCGCCATCTGCGGCTTTGGTCGACAGTGTGCGCCGTATGGTGGGTATTGCCGAATGCAGCATGTCGCCAACCGGTATAATTCAAAAGAAAGATCCTGCAACGCAATTCAACTTCTCTGCGATTGCCAAAGGATATGCGTGCGATCTTGTCGCAGCTATGCTTGAGCGAAATGGAGTGAAGGATTATATGGTTGAGATAGGAGGTGAGGTAATGGTAGGCGGAATCAGTTCGCGCCATCAGGACTGGCGTGTGATGATTGATGCCCCGATTCCAAGCACGGATACTATTATTCATGACGGTATGGCTGTGATAAGCCTTAGTGATGGCGCTGTGGCAACTTCTGGCAACTACCGTAATTATCATTATACCGACTCGACTGTGGTAGGCCATACGATTGACCCTGTTACGGGCTATCCTGTTACGACACGTGTGCTGAGCGTGAGCGTTGTTGCTCCGGACTGTATCACTGCCGATGCTTATGCCACGGCATGTATGGTGCTTCCTATGGACAGTGCTCGTGCCATACTTAATACTATTCCCGAGATCTCTGCAT
>CANPDS010000200.1 GCA_947573015.1 uncultured Muribaculum sp. | reverse complement strand
CCTTCCCACCACGGGAAGGCACGGCTTTTTTTCGGCACGCTGATTCATGCGGGTCCGGATGTGGCTTTCATTATATTTTTGAGAAACGATTTTTCGTGAGAATAAATTCATTTAGTTGCTCCGCGCAGTGTGGCAACTAAATGGATGGGTCACTCCGTTGATGGCAGGAGGCGAACGGGAAATGGATCTGATTGCCATTGTTCTGTTGATCCATGAGATTTTGGATTAGTTATGGCAGTGGTGGAGTTGGACGCCTTATAATAATAATGGCGGCGCCGAATCAACAATGATTCGGCGCCTCCGCATATATTTATTCCTTACGGGAATTTATTCGTGATTGTTGTCGCGGGGTTCACGGCGGGGACCACGATCGCCACGGTCGCGGCGAGGCCCACGGTCGTTGCCACCATCGCGACGGGGACGGTCGTTGCCGCCTTCACGGCGAGGACCGCGTTCGCGACGCTGGGGTTCAACATATCCTTCGGGCTTGGGGAGGAGCGCACGCATTGACAGGCGGTATTTTCCGGTCTTCTTGTCAATCTCTATGAGTTTCACTTCCACTTCATCGCCCTCCTTAAGGCCTGATGCCTCCATGTTTTCAAGACGCTCCCATGAGATCTCTGATATATGGAGCAGACCGTCGCGGTTGGGCATGAACTCAACAAACGCGCCGAAGTCGAGTATGGAGCGAACTTTGCCCTGATATACCTTGCCCTCTTCGGGGAGAGCGACGATAGCGCGGATCATGTCGAGAGCCTTGTCCATCGACTCCTTGTCGGATGAAGCGACCTCGATGTAGCCACCCTCGTCGATCTCGTCGATTGAGACAGTAGCACCGGATGCTTCCTGAATGCCCTGGATGACCTTTCCGCCCGGGCCAATCACAGCACCGATAAGCTCCTTTGGTATAAGCATGGTCTCGATACGTGGCACGTGAGCCTTGTAGTCGGCACGGGGTTCGGGGATTGCCTCGGCGATCTTGTCGAGAATATGCATACGTCCGTCGCGTGCCTGATTGAGGGCTTTTTCAAGCACCTCGTAGCTGAGGCCGTCGACCTTTATGTCCATCTGGGTGGCTGTGATGCCGTCGCGAGTACCTGTCACCTTGAAGTCCATGTCGCCAAGGTGGTCCTCATCGCCGAGGATATCTGACAGAACTGCATATTTCGAACCGTCGGAGTCTGTGATAAGACCCATGGCGATACCGCTCACGGGCTTCTTCATCTTTACACCGGCATCGAGCAGAGCGAGAGTTCCGGCACATACAGTAGCCATTGAAGATGAACCGTTGCTCTCCAGAATGTCGCTTACAATGCGGCATACGTAGGGGAAGTTGTCGGGGAGCATGCTCTTAAGTGCACGATGCGCAAGGTTGCCATGACCAACTTCACGACGTCCTACGCCACGCTGAGCCTTAGCTTCGCCGGTAGAGAATGGTGGGAAATTATAGTGGAGGAGGAAACGCTCTTTGCCCTGATTGAGCACTTCGTCGAGAATCTTCTCGTCCATCTTGGTGCCGAGAGTTACAGTGGCAAGAGCCTGAGTCTCTCCACGAGTGAAGACTGCTGATCCGTGAGGTCCGGGCACATAGTCGGTCTCAATCCAGATAGGACGGATCTCGGTGGTCTTGCGTCCGTCAAGACGGATGCCCTCGTCGAGCACGCAGCGGCGCATTGCCTCGCGCTCAACATCGTGATAGTAACGCTTCACGAGGGGTGTCTTTTCGTCGCGTTCCTCTTCGGGAAGGCTTTCGATATATTCGTCGCAGATTGCGTCGAAGTGGTCCATACGCCAATGCTTGTCGGCGCATCCGGCCTTGGCTACTTCGTAGGCTTTGGCATAGCACTTGTCGTGGACATCCTTGCGGAGCTCCTCGTCGTTGACCTCGTGGCAATATTCGCGCTTAACCACATGGAGCTCTTCGGCAAGTTCCATCTGAGCCTTGCACTGGATCTTGATAGCATCGTGGGCGGCCTTTAGGGCAGCGAGAAGATCGGCTTCGCTCACCTCGTTCATTTCGCCCTCGACCATCATTATATTTTCATAGGTGGCACCAACCATCAGCTCCATATCGGCATTCTTGAGCTGCTCGAATGTGGGGTCGATTACAAATTCGCCATTTACACGGGCTACACGCACCTCAGAAATAGGTCCGTTGAATGGGATGTCGCTGACTGCGATAGCAGCTGATGCAGCGAGTCCGGCAAGCGCATCGGGCATATCCTCGCCATCAGCAGAGAACATGATGATGTTGACAAAAGTATCAGCGTGATAGTTGTCGGGGAACAGCGGACGGAGCACGCGGTCGACAAGGCGTGCCGTCAGGATTTCATAGTCGGAGGCGCGGCCTTCACGCTTAAGGAAGCCGCCTGGGAAACGTCCCGCTGATGAAAATTTCTCTTTGTACTCGACCTGGAGGGGCATGAAGTCGACACCCTCGCCGGCTTCCTTAGCCGACACCACAGTGGCCAGGAGCATGGTGTTTCCCATGCGCAGCTCTACCGCTCCATCGGCCTGCTTGGCAAGCTTGCCAGTCTCGAGCGTAATGGTACGTCCGTCGGGCAGCGCGATGGTTTTCTTGATTGGTTGTGCCATAAAATGTTATATATCTCTGTAATGTTGTATTTTTCTAATGCGAAAAAATCGCACAAAGATAGCAAAATTCCCCAAACATCCATAATAAATTGTAAATAAATTTTTTATCGTCAATAGCGATCACTTCCATAAGATAGTAAATCTTCACATTGAGCAGGCTTCAAATGCTTCATTGCATCCGCATTGACGGGGTTGGGATTGCTTTAGCATGCTCTGCCTTACAGACGATAGGTGAGGCATAGCGATGTAGAGGTGGTGGAGGAGCGCACGTGGGGAAAATCGCGATAGTGGGTCGACCGTAGATAGTGGGCAAAGTCGGCTGTAAGATACAGATTGCGCCATAGATGCAGATCGGCACGCACCTCGCTGATGTTGAACATGGCTACGGAGCGGTCGCCCTGCGCATCCAGTGTGCGCCGGTCATAATCAGACCAGTCCATATCAGTTGGATAACCTCTCCATGTAAACATGCGGTAGTATTCATTGTTCCAGGCCATACGCAACCTGTCGCTCCATAATGAGAAGCATATGCCGAATTTCAATGAAAATCCGCTCGCAAGATTATAGTTGCGTTCATCGACCATATAGTAGTCGGACAGCACTCCACCAAGGAGCACGGCATTGGTGTGGCACCATGCATCGAATGTCCATGTGCCCAATGGATCATGACGGTAAATCAGTCCGCATCCAATACTTGCCGGGACTGCCAACTTATATGGAGTCTTAGCCGATATATCGGAAATAGTGTCGGAGTCATAGTAGTCAAAATGCTGGTACATGCCTACGCTCAGATAACGCCGATTGGTAAATTCGGTAGCATGCGAAAGCAAGCGTCCCATTATGTTCAGGCGCCCCAGCAATGGCTGCGAGGCCTGAACATTGAGGGTGCCCATCACACTGAAATAGTCGTAGGGACTTGTTGAGCTCTCTTCGAAACGGTCGCCATACTCGATATGGGCCGATGAGGTGAATCCAATGCCTTTATCAAAAATTTCATCCTCAAACTCCAGCGACCGTATACCCGCCGAGAACTCTATCTTTACATCCGGTATGGGAAACGTGCGGCCTGATACTGTGCGACGTCGCCATGCGTCTCCATTGATGATGCGCGTAATCCCTCTCATTGGTGATAATACAAATATGGCAGCTTCACGCCCTAATCGTGCTCCGCCCGTCAGCCTGTCATCGACCAATACGTCCGATGCTCTGAATGCAACCTCGCCGAGAGCCATTCCTCCGATGGGAGTCGCGATGACGTCGTTAGTCGAGGGATATTCACACTCCATAAAGAGTTCCCACATGGCGCTGCCACCAAAGGCAAACAGTCCGGACTTCCAGAAATTGTAGCCATTTGAACGTGCTGAGTTGTAGTACAGATTGCCATGGTAGGGATGAAGAAACATGTTTGTGCCAAGCTTGTCGTTGTCCCAAATGAAGCCGTGCCGAAAATTATCGCGCACGCTGCGTGATGATATATAGGCAAAGTCGCCCTTCTGGATATATCGGTCAAAAGCCCACACGCCGAAGTTAAGTCCTGCTACCGTGAGAGCCGAAGCGGCAAACCCCTGCAGTCTCTGGCTGTCAGGTAGCGTGTCGGAAGAAATGGCTACAGTGCTCGATTTTTCATCACGACCTTCATAGGCCAGCGCTGGACATGCGCCAGTAGAGAATATCAGAAACGCAATCACCGTCATTATGGCATTATCTACCGCTCTCATTTTCAATATGGTCTGAATGAACTGATTTTTATTGGATCTGATCAATTGGATTATTTATCATCGTATGCAAAATTACGTAAAAGAGGAGGGAAGGCACTTGTCAATTATGCCACATTCCTGCCAAAAATCGCCACTTATAGATTTGAATGTGGATTTAAAGAGGATAACTGATGTCGTCGTCAATTTATAAAAATAATAGGATGCATGAAAATCCAAATGGAATTTCATGCATCCTATTATTTTTCAGTTCGGGCAGATCAGAACTTCCAGCCGAGCCGTAGAGCGGGCTTGACAAAAGTGCCGAGATTGAATCCGTTGGCTTTATTGATCTTCTCAGATTCATTGGAGCTGCTCCAGTTGCCACTATCATCATAGCCACCTTTGGTAT
>CANPDS010000199.1 GCA_947573015.1 uncultured Muribaculum sp. | reverse complement strand
TGCAAGCGCGATCTCATACGGTTGGCTCCTCAGTTGGGATTTCCGATTCATAAGCCGTATTGCGAACTTACCGAGGATGAACTTAACATACTTTGGCACGGACGTGGTAAGTTCTATGGAATCGACGGATTCTTCAAGTGGGTTGATGAGAATCAGTATAAGATACAGTATCGTGTGATGAAGGCGAGATATCGTGGCAAAACGCTCTGTCCGGAGTGTCACGGCACGCGTCTGAAGCATGATGCGGATTATGTGAAAGTAGGTGGTTGCACGATAACTGAACTTGTGAAGATGCCTGTGGCCGATCTGCGCCGGTGGTTTGGTGAACTTTCACTCAATGATACTGACACACGCATTGCCGCACGTCTGCTCACGGAGATCAATAGCCGTATAGGTTTCCTATGCGATGTAGGTCTTGGCTATCTAACCCTCGACCGACTGTCGTCGACTCTGTCGGGTGGAGAGAGCCAGCGTATAAATCTGGCAACATCGCTTGGAAGCAGCCTTGTCGGCTCATTGTATATACTTGACGAGCCAAGCATCGGTCTGCATCCGCGAGATACGGCCAAACTCATCGGGGTGCTCCGTCGACTGCAGCAGATAGGCAATACGGTGGTGATAGTGGAGCATGATGCTGACATAATGCGTGCTGCCGACTATCTGATCGATGTGGGACGCGATGCCGGACGTCTTGGTGGAAATATCGTTTATCAGGGTCCGGTGGCTCCGTTGCCCGATGTCTCGGAGTCGTATACAGTGAAATATCTCAATGGAGATATGTCGGTGGCACTTCCTGCAGTAAGGCGTCGGTGGAAAGACTATATCGAGGTGATTGGTGCGCGTGAGCATAATCTGAAGAATATCGATGTGCGTTTCCCTCTGGGAGTTATGACAGTTGTTACGGGTGTTAGCGGCAGTGGCAAGTCGACACTTGTGCGCGATATCTTTTACCGCGCTATGGTGCGCCATCTTGGTGAAGCGGGCGATGCGCCCGGTCTTCACAAGGAATTGCGTGGTGACCTCTCTCGCATCAGTGCCGTGGAGTTTGTCGATCAGGACCCTATCGGTCGCTCTTCGCGTAGCAATGCTGCGACATATCTCAAGGCATATGATGAGATACGCAAACTGTTTGCCGATCAGCAGGGTGCCAAGCAGATGGGATTTACCCCTGCATTCTTTTCGTTCAATGCCGAGGGTGGCCGCTGCGAGGAGTGTAAGGGTGAAGGCACTATCACTATCGAGATGCAGTTTATGGCGGATATAGTGATACCGTGCGAGACGTGTCATGGGCAGCGATTCAAGCCGGAGATTCTTGATGTGCGCTATCGGGGAAACAATATCAACGATGTGCTCAACATGACTGTAAACCAGGCTATCGAATTTTTTGGAGAGGATAAGGATTCCACGGCTAAAAAGATAGTGCGCAGGTTGCAACCTTTGCAGGATGTTGGTCTGGGTTATATCAAGCTTGGACAGTCGTCATCGACTCTTTCAGGTGGTGAGAATCAGCGTGTGAAGCTCGCCTATTATCTGGCGCAGGAGAAACCGCAGCCTACCATGTTTATCTTCGATGAACCTACTACCGGACTTCATCTGAACGATATCAACAAGCTGATGGATAGTTTCAATCGTCTTATCGCACAGGGTCATACGGTGCTTATAATCGAGCATAATCTCGATGTGATAAAGTGTGCCGACCATGTGATTGACATAGGTCCGGAGGGTGGCGACCGTGGTGGTAATATAGTGGCTGCCGGTACACCCGAACAGATTGTGGCTTGCACGGAGAGCTATACCGGACGCTATCTCGCTCCGTTGCTTGGCAAGTGCGTGAACTTTGCGTAAGTGAGGGTATGTTGCGCCACTTTGAACGGGGCGAGGAATTTGTGCGCGTTGGAGAGGTGGCTCGCTATATCGGTTATATTCAGTCGGGTACTGTCAAATATGTAGCCTATTCGGATGATGGCACGGAGCATGTGGTGGGAATGGAGTTTAACGATGAATTTGTGTCAGACTTTCCATTCTCATTCTCCGGTGAGAAGGCGAGGGTGTCGATAGTTGCTGTGACTCCATGCGATATATATTGTTTCCCTGTCAGGGAGATTGCCGACCGGATGAAAACCGATGATGTATTGAGGAGTATAGTACATCGCTCTATTGAGGCGGTTTTTTCAACTGTGTATGACCGATACATGGATCTGTATTGTAAAACGCCACGGGAACGCTATGAAGACCTGGTGATGCGTCATCCGAATCTGTTCACATTGTTTTCACTTAAGGATATAGCATCTTTCCTCAACATTACGCCTACACATCTGAGCCGTCTGCGTAAACAGTAATTGCTTTTAATAGTGTGTTATCTCAACATTTGTTGAGAATCGTTTTTTACAGGATAGGTAATTTTGCGGAGACATAAAATTCACAGAATTACGATGAAAAAAGCGATTATAACCGTGTTGATGATAATGGTAATACTTATCGTCGTGGCACAGGAACCGGTAGATACATTAGCGCTACAACAGCAGTTGCAAGAGGTAGTGATCGAGGCTCCTAAGGTGGTTCGTAAGTCAGATATGGATCTTTATTATCCATCAAAGAGCGCTGTTGACAATTCCAAGAATGGAGTGCAGCTGCTCAACAACCTCATGATTCCGGCATTGACGGTAACAGAAGCTTTAGGTACGATACAGGCTGCCGGAGAGTCGGTACAGGTGCGCATAAACGGTCGTGAAGCATCTTTTGAGCAGGTAAGGTCGTTGCTGCCTGAGACAATCAAGCGAGTGGAGTGGATAGACAATCCGGGACTCCGCTACAAGGGAGCCAACTATGTGCTGAATTTTATTGTAATCAATCCTACCGTTGGCGGCTCACTTCAGTCTGAAGCTTCCCCGGCGCTTAATACGGCATGGGGATATTGCTGGGCCGACTTGAAACTCAACAGCGGCAAGTCGCAGTGGAAGATCGGCGGCAATTTCAAATTGACCAACAATCTTAAGTCACATAGGGAGTATACGGAGATGTTTACATTTCCTGAAGGCAATACCCTGACCCGCCGAGAGACTTCACGTGGCGGATCGCTCGACAACACAATGGGCATGGGATGGATAGAGTATAATTATGTAAAGCCGGATACAACAGTATTTTATGCCGGAATACAGGCTCGGCATACGTTCAGAAACAATACCGATTATGATGGTTTGATGTCGGTTGACGATGGTACGGATGATGTGCTGCTGTCGGATCATTCAGGTTCTGACGGGACTAATCCCACATTGTCGGTATATTTGGAACAGCATTTCGCACGAAAGCAGATGTTGGTGGTTGATTTTCAATCGTCGTTATATTTCGGCAAATCATATTCTGACTATATGGAACGGCTTGAGGATGGGAATGGGTATCTGACTGATATTAACACAATGATAAAGGACCGGAATCAAGCCTACGCAATTGAAGCCAATTATATAAAGAATTGGGACAAATCGCGCCTGACAGCCGGAGTGACATATTGGGCCAACCGCAACCGTTCAGTCTATGAAAATCTTGGCGGAGCGGTTTTTCATCAGCGGCAGGACAGGGTATATTTCTTCGCTGAATATTTCCAACGTATCAATAAGGTGACATTGACTGCCGGAATTGGTGCACAATATACTGATTTCATGTTTAAGGAGACCGGTCAAGGTAGCAACTCATGGAATATGCGTCCGCAAGCTGCTATTGCCTACGGTATAAATCAGAACCATCAGTTGCGTCTGAGTTTTGAATCGTGGCAGTCTACTCCGTCGTTGGCAGAAACCAATATAGCACCTCAGCAGATCGATGGTGTACAATGGCGTATCGGCAATCCGGATATCAAGACAGCCAATTCTTATATGCTTACCCTGAGGTATGGGTTCAACTTGCCTAAGGTGGCCGGATCGTTTGGCATACGTGCATTCACAAGTCCGGATGCCATTACGCCTTTGCTGTATTGGTCAGACGGACGTTTGATCAATACATATGAGAATAGCCATGGTCTGCGAAATCTTACATTCTTTTTTGCGCCACAAGTAGAGATTATCCGCAATTGGTTGGTGGCGAGTGGATATGTGCAATATCGTATGGAACGGATGGCGGGCACTGGTTATAAACTGTACAGCTACAATTGGAGTGGAAATGCTAATTTACGTTTGACCCATTGGGGATTTACCCTGACGTACCAATATCTGAAGGCCCGTCGTGATCTCTGGGGTGAGAAAATCAGTTGGGGTGAGAATGTATCTGTAGTTGATTTGTCGTATAATTGGAAAAACTGGCAGTTTGGCGCTGGTATGATCATGCCATTCGGGCGATATGATCAAGGATTCAGAATGCTTAGCAGATGGAATACGAGTGAGCAGCATATGCGGCTGGATATGCGTATGCCTTATGTAAAGGTGAGCTATAATGTGCAATGGGGACATCAGAAGCGCTCTGCCCAGAAGGTGATCAATGCAGGCGCGAATGTAGATACGTCCACTGCAGGAGGTCGCTGATTTGGAGATGTATGAATTGTTTGCTGCCTGCAGTTACCGGCAGACTGCACAGCTCAGGATATAGCTTGGAAATAGCGGCTATTGTTTTTTGAGGTAGAGGATCATTTGGAATGTTTCAGTAGTGTTGGTGTCGGATTCCCTGAGAAGTTTTTCGCGTTCGGATATTTTAGATGATGTCGGGCATGTGACGATAGTTGT
>CANPDS010000198.1 GCA_947573015.1 uncultured Muribaculum sp. | reverse complement strand
TGGCTGATGATATCATCATAGATTGGAGACCGCACCAATGTGTGTTCATAATATCTGTCCTGCAACCGACGGTATCGCCTAATCAATATGAAATGCTGAAACAGCAGCAGGAATAATCCTGCCGCAAGAACCGACGCTATAACAAGAGCGTATGTGAGTATATCGCTACCGGCCATTATTTCAGTCTGGACAATGCGCCCACGATAAAATGCCGAAACAATACATACAATCATACAGATTCAAACATAATATCACAAAGATAGCCATTTTATCAAAACCACACACAATTTATCAGCAAAATATAAATCATATCAATGACACGCCTCTAAGCCTACAGAACAAAAACGTTACTGAATAAGAAACAGCACAGATCATCACGGCAGTATAAGCCACTAATATCCAATGAAATACAAATATCACATTCAAATATAACGTTACATATTTGTTTTCATACATCCAATTATCATACCTTTGCTATTGTCGATGGCCATCGCCCAAACTAAACCATTTAAAATTTTTAAAATGAAAAGGTTTCTATTAATTTCATGTACTCCCAATGAACTAAAGACCACCGCCCTTTATAACACAAATTTCGAGATGAATAGTTCAGACTCCTGGGTTGAGGTCATAAATTAATAGTTTTTCACCATATATTCCATTTTATTACGTAGCTAAATACTAGTCTGGAAAATGTTTAAGATTGTCAGAAATTTGATCATTGCAATCGGCTTGTTGATGGTGACTTTAGGATCCATCGATTTACTATCCATGCAAACCGACATATATCATGATATATGCAGTTTCATCAACATCCTGTTTCTATCAACTATATATAGCTATGGCAGCTTGACTTATGAGGGGTCAAAAAGAAAACCCATAATCAATATCCGCATATTTAATGATTGCGACCCAAAACGAAGGGTGACACTCGAAGGAATCATGACAATATATCTGATCTTCTTGACATGGGCGTCAGCATACTCACTTATGATAAAAGCTATGGGATTCGGCCTTTTAGCCATAGCTACAGCTACTGATGCCATACATCACTGGAGCAAACGACAAGTTAAAACAATCGAATAGTGCTGCATCATCTTTATTGAAAAAACAACGCCGCATCTCTACACACAGGCAAAGATGCGGCGTTTTATTGTATCATTAGATATTAGGCCTCAGGGACGCCTTCATCAGCATCAGCAGATGCTTTTTCGGCATCAGGAGTGGATGCCGGGCGTATGTCGGTGACAATCTTGTCGGCGACAGCATCGTAGTCCACATGGATCTGCGCACCGGGAGTGACAGATGCATTGATGATCATTTCGGCAAGCTCGTCCTCCAGATATTTCTGGATAGCACGCTTCAAGGGGCGTGCGCCAAACTGCGGATCATATCCCTTCTTGGCAATGAAATCCTTAGCCTCGGTGGTGATCTCCAGAGTGTAGCCGAGCGAATCGACACGCTTGTAGAATCCCGCAAGCTCGATATCGATTATCTTGAAGATCGCATCGCGATCGAGCTGGTCGAACATCACGATGTCGTCAACACGGTTGAGAAATTCCGGTGAGAATGCCTTGTTGAGAGCCTTCTGTATCACCCCATGATTATATTCCTTATCGGCAGCACGGGTATTGAATCCAACGCCAGAACCAAAGTCCTTCAGCTGTCGGCTACCGATGTTTGAGGTCATGATGATGATCGTGTTCTTGAAGTCAACACGACGGCCAAGACTGTCGGTCAGACGGCCCTCGTCGAGCACCTGCAGTAGCAGATTGAACACATCGGGATGAGCCTTCTCGATCTCGTCAAGAAGCACAATGGAATAGGGATGCTGGCGCACCTTTTCAGTAAGCTGACCTCCCTCCTCATATCCTACATATCCCGGAGGTGCACCGACAAGACGGCTCACGGTAAACTTCTCCATATATTCGCTCATGTCGACACGTATCAGCGTGTCGGCACTGTCGAAGAGATACTCCGCAAGCTTCTTGGCAAGATGAGTTTTACCAACGCCTGTCGGGCCGAGGAACATGAATGTACCGATCGGCTTATTGGGATCTTTCAGCCCCACGCGGTTGCGCTGTATCGCCTTGACAATTTTGTCGATAGCCTGATCTTGTCCGATAATAGTATTTTTGAGTTTCGGACCGAGTTCACGCAGACGCATTCCTTCAGCCTGCGCTATGCGCTGTACCGGCACACCGGTCATCATTGCAACAACCTCGGCAACCTTCTCTTCATCCACAATCTCACGTGTCTCATTGAGCGAAGCCTCCCACTTGCGTTTAGCCTCCTCAAGCTGCTGTTTCAGCTGCTGTTCCTTGTCGCGGAATGAAGCCGCCGACTCAAAATTCTGATTCTGAGCCGCACGAAGCTTCGATGCGTTAGCTTCTGCGATCTGTTCCTCAAGTTGCTCTATCTCACGAGGCACCACTATATTGGTGACATGCACACGCGATCCGGCCTCGTCCATAGCATCAATAGCCTTGTCGGGGAAATTGCGGTCGCTCACATAGCGCTCGGTAAGCTTCACGCATGCCTCAAGCGCATCAGGAGTGTAAGTCACATTGTGGTGATCCTCATATTTATCCTTTATATTATTAAGGATCGACAGTGTCTCCTCGGCCGAAGTCGGCTCGACCATCACCTTCTGGAAACGACGTTCAAGCGCACCGTCCTTCTCTATATTCTTGCGGTACTCATCGAGCGTGGTTGCGCCTATGCACTGTATCTCACCACGCGCAAGAGCCGGCTTCAGAAGATTGGCGGCATCCATTGATCCGGCAGCATTTCCGGCACCGACAATGGTGTGAAGCTCATCTATGAAGAGTATCACATCCTTATTCTTGGCAAGTTCGTTAAGAATACCCTTGATACGCTCCTCAAACTGCCCACGGTACTTCGTACCGGCAACAATCGAGGCCATATCAAGCGAGATCACACGCTTGTCAAACAACACACGAGATACCTTACGCTGCACGATTCGCAGAGCAAGGCCCTCCACAATTGCCGACTTACCCACTCCTGGCTCACCGATAAGCACAGGATTGTTCTTCTTGCGCCGGCTAAGTATCTGGGCCAGACGCTCGATCTCAGTATCACGTCCGATCACCGGATCCAATCGACCCTCTTCGGCAGCCCTCGTCATGTCATTGCCAAATTTATCAAGAACAGGAGTGTCATTTCCACGTCGTGCGGCACCCTGTCGCTGACTTCCTGACGGCTGCGACGATCCTCCAGACGAAGACGGCTGACGTCCCGCACCTGGCATATCATCATCCTCATCATCGTCATCGCCGAACGATGTTCCCATCGTTGGAGCATCAGCCACATTGGCAAGCAACTTGTATATGGCCTCGTAGGTCACACCGGCTTCCATAAACGGACGGAAAGCCTCGACAGCCTGCACCTCTTTATTATGGAAAAGTGCCAGCAATAGGTGCTCTGAATCGACTACCTCGCTCTTAAGCATCTTTGCCTCAAGCACACTCAGCTTTATTATTCGGTTTGACAGATCACTCACCGTAAGTACACTTACACTTTCGCTACCCTGAAAAAGACTTTGGTCAAGGGCATCACGAAGCTGGTACATTGTGTCGGCATCCAGCAACTGCTGAATGGCCTGGGACGCATGGCTCTCCGACTGCGAAATAATCGCCATAAGCATATGCTCGGGGCCAACCACATTGCTGTTGTGGCGAATGGCCTCGACCCGGCTTTGGTCGAGCACCTGCTTCAATTCATTTGAAAAAATGGTGTCCATAAATGTCCTTTCTCGTTAGTTATGCAAATATAACAACAATAACTGTGCCAAAAATCCATTCAGCCTCAATTATTATATCTATTCAACATATTTTAAACAATTACGACGGCTCATTTTGCCGAAATTTTCTAAATTTTCGCTATCTTTGTATGAAAATTATGCGCATGCCGGCTCGGATCAGACCAAAGCATGCGATATTTGAATATAGACCAACACATATTACATGGAAGAAGATAGAATTCTCAAAATTGATATCGAGAATGAGATGAAATCGGCCTACATCGACTATTCGATGTCGGTTATCGTGTCACGTGCACTTCCTGATGTCCGCGACGGACTCAAGCCGGTGCAGCGCCGCGTTCTATTCGGAATGAACGAGATGGGCAACACCTCAGATCATCCCCATAAGAAATCGGCCAACTGCGTGGGTGAGGTTATGGGTAAGTATCACCCTCACGGCGACTCTTCAATCTATGGCACTGTAGTGCGCATGGCACAGCCTTGGGCTTTGCGATACACTCTTGTCGACGGCCACGGCAACTTCGGATCTGTCGATGGTGACGGTCCGGCTGCCATGCGTTACACCGAGGTACGCCTCGAACGCATCGGAGAGGAGATGCTGTCGGATATCGATTCAGACACCGTTGACTTCCAGCCAAACTATGACAACTCCCGTCAGGAACCTGTCGTACTCCCTACACGTATCCCCAACCTGTTGGTTAACGGTACTTCTGGCATCGCTGTAGGTATGGCAACCAACATGCCTCCCCACAACCTTACCGAATCGATCAACGCCACTGTAGCCCTGATCGACGATCCTGAAATGAGCATTCCGGAGCTTATGAAATATATAAAGGCTCCCGACTTCCCTACCGGCGGTACAATTTACGGGTACAATGGCGTGAAAGAAGCTTTCGAGACCGGCCGCGGACGAATCGTGATACGTGCGAAAGCCGAGATCGAGTCG
>CANPDS010000197.1 GCA_947573015.1 uncultured Muribaculum sp. | reverse complement strand
TGATGTTCCCCTCCGGCATTTCGTATTGTTTGTATCTATCAATCTTCCAGAAGTTCACACAGGAGCGTGGCAGAAGAAGATCCAATCACGCGCACTTTGACAAAATCGCCGATCTTGACATTTCCACGGGGGAATACGCAAGCCTTGTTCTGGCTCGAACGCCCCACCATCTGCTCCTTCGAGCGTTTGGCCACTCCCTCTACAAGCACATCAAGCACGCGACCCTCATCACGATGATTAGATTCCGCCGACATACGGTTCTGAAGAGCGATCATACGGTTGAGACGCTCAATCTTCACCTCCTCCGGCACATTATCAGGTAGCGTACGTGATGCAACTGTACCTGGACGTTCCGTTTTTTTGAACATAAACGCCGAGTCAAATCCCACCTCTTCCATAAGCGACAGTGTCTGCAAAAAATCCTCTTCAGTCTCATTATGGAATCCGGTGAACAGATCCGTCGATATACCGCAGTCCGGAATCATACGGCGTATGGCCGCAATACGATCAAGATACCATTCGCGAGTATACTTGCGGTTCATGCTCTTAAGCACAGCATTCGATCCCGATTGTACGGGAAGGTGTATGTGACGGCACACATTGGGGTAACGAGCAATTGTCGCAATGATTTCATCCGACATATCCTTAGGATGGCTGGTGGTAAAACGTATACGTATATCCGGAGCAGCTTCCGCCACAACAGCAAGCAGTCCGGCAAAATCCACCGCGGTGCCATCTTCACTGATCCAATTATAAGAATTGACATTCTGTCCAAGCAGTGTCACTTCTTTAAATCCACGCGCACGCAGATCAGCCACCTCCGCGAGAATACTGCGAGGCTCACGGCTACGTTCGCGACCACGGGTGTAAGGCACAATGCAATACGTACAGAAATTATTGCATCCGCGCATAATGCTTACAAATCCGCTCACCCGATTACCGGTGATCTTCATAGGAATGATGTCGCGATATGTCTCAGTCGTTGACAATTCAACATTTATCGCCTTATGCCCCGTCTCCACAGACGCAAAAAGTTCCGGCAACGACAGATAAGAATCCGGACCGGCCACGAGATCCACGCCATGATTCCCGATAAGATCATCCTTGACACGCTCGGCCATACATCCGATCACACCGACAATAAGCCGCCCGCTGCGTTTCTTTTTTTCCGCTGCCAAAGCTTGCAGACGGCCCACGATCTTTTGCTCTGCATTGTCGCGTATCGAACATGTGTTCAGCAATATCGCATCAGCCACATCAGGAGTGTCTGCAATTGTATAACCTGCCATTTTCATCACCGCTGCCACTACTTCAGAGTCAGCAACATTCATCTGGCAACCATACGTCTCTATGTATAGATATCTGCTCTCCTCATCCATCTTGGATGAATCCGGAGAGTTCACATTATCATTGCTCATTTCTTATAAGTTTGTGCAAAGAAAATTTGCTTTGTGGAGTGTAATTTTCTAATTTTGTGCAAAATTAAGAAAAAGTGCGTCATTTATCAGAAAGTGACCACCTATTATTATCACAAAAAGTTTCAAGCAATGGCATTCCCCGTCCTCACCCCGCAGGAAGTTGCCGAACTGATTAAAGATCAAGACACCTTAGGTCTGTCAGGCTTCACGGCATCCGGCACCCCAAAATTAGTCACAGAGGCTGTGGCTGAAAAGGCAGAACGCGAACACGCTGAAGGGCGTCCGTTCAAAGTCAACGTCTATACCGGCGCATCCACCCAGACTCATGCCGATGGAGCGCTTGCGCGTGCAAACGCTATCAACCGCCGTTCACCATATCAGAACACCCCTGATCTGCGCACTCGCATCAACTCACACGATGCCCACTACTTCGACATGCATATCTCCGAGCTAGCCCAGACCCTCCGTTATGGAGAGCTTGGCGGCATCGACTACGCCATCATCGACGCAGCGAGTGTTGACGACAAGGGCAACATTGTGCTTGGCTCAGGTGTCGGCAATATCCCGACACTTGCCCATATGGCAAAACATATTGTCGTGGAACTCAACGAAACCATTTCACCGGAAATCGAAGGATTCCATGATATATATGTTCCACTTGATCCCCCTTACCGTCGCGAAATACCTATCTACAAACCAAGCGACCGCATCGGTGACACGCTTCTTCGTGTAGATCCATCCAAGATCATTGGTGTAGTCAAAAGCAATATCACCGACGGTGTGAAAAAATTCTCCGAACTTGACGAGATAAGCAAACGCATCGGTGCCAATGTTGCCGACTTCCTCATCCGCGAGTACCGGAAAGGTGGCATTCCAAAAGAATTCCTGCCTCTGCAAAGCGGTGTAGGCAACGTAGCCAATGCTGTGCTGTTCGGACTCGCCGATGCTACTGAGATACCTCCATTTGAGATGTACACCGAAGTGATTCAGGATGCTGTGATACATCTTATGGAACGCGAACGTTGCAAGTTCGCATCGACATGCGCCATGACAATCACCGACGACATGATGCGCCATGTCTACGACAATATCGACTTCTACCGCAGCAAGGTGCTCCTGCGTCCAAGTGAGATCTCCAATAATCCTGAGATAATCCGTCGTCTTGGCGTCATCGCCATGAACACCGCCCTTGAGGCTGACATTTTCGGCAATGTCAACTCAACACACGTACTCGGCACAAAGATGATGAACGGTATCGGTGGATCGGGCGACTTCGCACGCAATGCCTACATCTCGATATTCTCCTGTCCGTCAGTAGCCAAAGGCGGCTTGATATCAGCTATCGTTCCTATGACTGCCCACGTAGACCACAGCGAACACTCTGTCGACGTAATCATCACCGAACAAGGTATCGCCGATCTCCGTGGCAAAGATCCAGTACAACGCGCCGAGGCAATCATTGAGAATTGCGCTCATCCCGACTACCGTCCAATGCTCCGCGAATATCTACGCATGGGTGTGGGCCAGACCCCACATACACTACGCGCAGCTTTCGCAATGCACGATACGTTTAACACACTGGGGGATATGCACCTCACAGATTTCTCAAAGTATCTTTAACATACTGATATATTGGCTATTGGTGGGATATCCCACCAATAGCCATTTTAACATAAGTTAATATTGCGAATTGTCTTTTTCGATTTTTTTGCTAAAAACACATAATGCTGCAAAAAATTCAGAAAAAATTTGCTTGCAATTCTGGAAAATGTATTAACTTTGCATCGTTTTTGAAGCTAAAAAATTGTTTTATTATTAATTACAAAACGAAATGAAAAAGTTAGTTTTATTACTTGCTGTAGTATTCAGCGTATCACTTTTCTCTTGCGGTGGCAACAACAATGCTGAGGCTAATGCTGCTGACTCTGTAGTAGTTGAGGAAGTTGCCGTAGAGGAAGTTGCTGTTGTTGACAGCCTCCCCGCTGACAGCGTAGCTGCTCCCGCTGACTCTGCTGTAGTTGCTGAGTAATTTTATTACCCGCACCACACGCAGTGTTTGTCCCATCCTAAATCATAAGGGACTAATACAGCATGAAATAAGCTGACCACATTTGTGATCAGCTTTTTTTATACATATACCTCAACAAAACAAATGGGATACGACTCGATAGCCGCATCCCATTCGTTTTATTTAGCGGATTAATTTCTACATATGCATCAGGTCGCGAAATATATCAAGGGCGACCTCAATCTCACTGTCAGGGGCAGTGCAGTCAATCACAATCTTCCCTGGAGCATCAAGCAACGTAAAATTCACCAGATCATCCATATTTTTCTTATCATGATGCATCAGCTCTATCAAAGCCGGGTAATCTTTACACGTAATGTCAGGTGTGCCATAATGTGAGTTGACATAATCCGACAACTGTCGCAAAAGAGAGGAGTCGAATCCTCGCCGCATATGACTCAATACCAACTCCACAACCAATCCCCATGCCACAGCATATCCATGTGGAACAGGTGCACCGTTACTCATGGCAAGACTTTCAAACGCGTGTCCAGCTGTATGTCCGAGATTCAAAGCCTTACGCAGTCCTCTTTCAAATGGATCTTCTGCCACTACTCGGCGCTTCACACCAACAGATTCCTCAAGCAAGGAAAGCATCCTGTCGAAATCATGATTAACCGGGTCATAATCGAGCAGCCTATGAAAAGCTGAATCTCCGTCAAGTAAACCATGCTTTATCATCTCGGCATATCCTGAATACATTTCTTCCGGAGGAAGAGTGGCAAACATCCTGGTAGAAATAATCACAGAATCCGCCTCTCGGAATGCACCTATCTCATTCTTCAGACCTCCAAAGTTTATACCAGTTTTACCTCCGACAGATGCATCTACAGCGGCCAGCAATGTTGTCGGAACATTGATAAATTTCATGCCGCGTTTAAAGGTTGCGGCAGCAAATCCACCGATATCCGTCACCATACCTCCTCCGAGATTTACCATAAGCGAATGTCGGTTGGCACCTGTGCGCTGTAGTTCGGCCCAGATACACGAAAGCGATTCAATATTCTTATTCACATCGCCGGCAGGAATTACAATTAATCCTGCACTCTCCATTGAGGCGCAACAGTTTTTCAACAGAGGCCATACCAATCGAGAGGTATTTGTGTCAGTGAGTACAAATATGCCATGTGGCGAAAGCTGCCCGATGCTATCATCAAGCACCCGGGCAATATCGTTAGTAAAAACAACAGTTTGCATATATCAGACAGAATAAAAGTGTATCAAAGGATTTATCACAATGACATCGC
>CANPDS010000196.1 GCA_947573015.1 uncultured Muribaculum sp. | reverse complement strand
GGTTCCTGTAAACTTCGTTTATCGTTTCAACGTGGCCGAAGGTGTGTCGATTGATCCTTATGTAGGTCTCAACTTCAAGTTCCATTTCACAAACAAATATAAGGAGGAGTATACTTGCTCTGATTCCGAATATAATGAATCTAGTGAATGGATCAATCTCTTCAATGATGATGAGAAAAACATGGGCGATAAGGACGCTACTTGGAATCGCTTCCAGATGGGTTGGCATGTAGGTGTTGGCTGCAACTACCAGCGCTACTATCTCGGTGTTCAGTTTGGTACTGACTTTATCCCTGCTTACAGCCATAACTATGGCGAGGGTTATGAACCCAAGGTGAATACTTCAAACCTGAAGGTTTCTCTCGGCTATACTTTCTAATCGATATAGATAGCTAAAAATAAAACTCCCGGAGCATCGGTGGAAATCGATAGTTCCGGGAGTTTTGTGTTGTAAAACATATGGTATTTCTGTGAATTATGATTCTGATTGTTTGTATTTCATAATGTGATGAATTATATTTGCATTAAGTAAGTCATTAAAATTATTGCGAATTATTTAATTTTATATCGTTATACTCTCCGCGGCATTCTTTCGATGCTTTTTGCTCTAATCATCAGTGTTTTAGATTGCTACACTCCTTCATCTTCAAGCAAAAATCATCTGAAATTATGCACCCGGATAGTATAAAATAATTTTCAAGACTTGCTTAATAGTTTTTAATCATCATTACCATAATATTTATGAAAAAGTATATTATTGCTGTTGTTCTGTCTTTGGTGTCTTTATCGGCGGTTCGGGCGGAAGATTATGATCGTGCTTCGTTCTCTATAGGTGGGCTTATGCTTACGGCAAACAAGGAGTTCACTGGTGGGATTAGCGAAACTTCAGATATGGCTGGTATCGGTATTAGTTTCCTTCACGGGTTTGAAATAGGGAAAGAGACTTACCTTGAAACGGGTATCAATCTTAACTTTATGTGGGATGCAAATGTGGATGATCCTGATGACCGTATTTTTGATGGTAATGGTAACTGGATATCGGCAAAAGAGAAATATCGCAATTACAACTTGCGCATACCGGTCAATGTAGTCTATCGTATAAAATTGAGCGAGAAAGTATGGATGCCTGTCTACGCCGGGTTGAATATGAAGTATAATTTTCATTATGCCGTCAGTGCTGCATCGGATAGCAACCTGCCGGAATATCGTGCGGAAACAGATTGGATAAGCCTTTTTGATAAAGACGTGTTTCCTACAACTTTCAAACATTTTCAGCTTGGCTGGCAAATCGGGTTTGGATTTGATTTCCGCAGATTTCATATAGGAATGGAAGGCGGCACGGACTTTATTCCTGCTTACAGCATGTCAAGCGCAAAAATCAATTCCGCATCGTTCAGAATGAATTTTGCCTATACATTCCAAATAAATTGGAAAGGCTCCGCAAAACAACCGGCTGCAGAGATGTAGTGGCTATTGATATATAGTTTTTTTGTTTTAGTGGGTGGATTGTTTGTTGGAGTATGCATTGGACGGTGAGTCAATGTCATATTGTCGTGTTCCTGCGGATTAAGTGAGTTATTCTTGGTTTGAAAAAAATTAACTAAATTTGACTTCGGAAAACTCTGAGTCAGTAAGCCGTGTGTCTTCTTTTTCTTCAAGTAGACAAATGCGCTGTGGTTATAATGGACTAAGTCAACAATTCGATGGTTGAGTGGGTTTTAATAGAAAAATATTGACAATATGGAAACATTTACCGAATATCTCCAGCACTCAGTGCGCACATATTGGGAAGATCTTGCTCTTACCGATTTCAACGGTGTATCGTATCAATACCGCGATATTGCCCGCAAAGTGGAGAAGTTGCATCTCCTTTACGAACATGCCGGCATAAAGCGTGGTGATAAAATTGCGCTCTGCGGACGTAATTCGTCGCAGTGGGCCGTGGCTTTCATTGGCACTGTAACCTATGGTGCCATCGCGGTGCCGATTCTCCATGAATTCAAGGCCGACAATGTGCATCATCTTGTGAACCATTGCGAAGCGCGCATCCTTTTTACCGATGATGCCATCTGGGAAAATCTTGATCCGGCAATGGTGAAGAATCTGGTGGGAGTGGTGCGTCTAAGTGACTTTTCTCTCATATTATCGCGTAGTGATAAACTCACTGACGCACGCAAACGCCTAAATGAACTGTTTGGGAAGAAATATCCGGAGCGTTTCACTCCGGATGATGTTGTGTATCCCGAACATAAAGCCGACGATATCGCTCTGATCAACTATACATCCGGTTCGATGGGATTCTCGAAAGGCGTGATGATTACTTATGGAAATCTGTGGAGCAATCTTCAGTTTTGCGTGGATGGTATGCCTTATATTCTACCGGGCGACGGCATGGTGTGCATGCTTCCGCTGGCACATATGTATGGCCTGATGGTTGAATTGCTCCTTCCGATTGCCAAGGGTGCCCATGTGTATTTCCTTACCAGGGTACCTTCGCCAAGGGTGATTCTGGAAGCATTTGCCACTGTCCATCCCAAACTTATCATTACTGTACCACTTATTCTTGAGAAAATAGTCAAGACCAAGATCTTCCCGATGCTTGAGAAGCCGTTGATGAAGGTGCTGATGAAAGTGCCGTTTGTCGATGACAAACTTGAATCGCGCATACGCAATGGATTGCTCGAAGCATTTGGCGGCAATCTTAAGCAGATTATCGTGGGTGGTGCCGGTTTGAACAAGGAGGTGGAGACATTCCTGCGCAAGATCAGGTTCCCGTTTACGGTAGGATACGGTATGACAGAATGTGCGCCCCTGGTAGCTTATGCACCGTGGGATGAGCAGCGCCCAGCTTCGTGCGGACGTATTGTAGACCGCATGGAGGGACGTATCGAATCGCCAGATCCTGTCAATGTGCCGGGTGAGCTTTGGGTGCGCGGGCAGAATGTAATGAAAGGCTACTATAAGAATCAGGAGGCCACAGATGCAGTGATGCGCGATGGTTGGATGAATACCGGCGATCTTTGTACGATGGATGCCGACGGGTATCTGTATATACGAGGCCGAAATAAGAATATGATTCTCGGTCCGTCGGGGCAGAATATATATCCTGAGGAGATTGAACAGAAAATCAACAATCTGCCGCTGGTCAGCGAGTCGATCGTAGTGGATGATCATGGCAAGCTTGAGGCTTTGATCTATCCTGATCTTGATCTTGCCACCAAGGAGGGTGTTGCTGTGCCTGATCTTGAGAAGCTGATGAATGACAATATCAAGCAGCTCAACAAGGAGCTGCCAGCCTATTCGCAGATAGCCAAGATAAGGATGCGCTATCAGGAATTTGAAAAGACTCCAAAACGCTCTATCAAGCGATATCTTTACCAAAAAGGTAGTTAGGAGCAGCTGTAAACAATTATTTCTACTGAGTGTTTCTCTTATAAAGAAAGATGACTTCATTATTTATGAGAAAGCGCTATCTTTGCAGGCACAATTTAACAGAATTAACTTAAAACGAATCGCAGATATGAAACTCGTGAAAATTACAGGTGCGGTCCTACTTTCCGGACTGCTGTTTGCATCCTCAGGATGTAGCTCAATGTCGACAACAGGTAAGGGCGCCCTCATCGGAGGTGGCGGCGGCGGCGCTCTCGGCGCCGGTATCGGTGCTTTGATCGGCGGAGGAAAAGGTGCGGCCATCGGTACTGCCATTGGAGCAGCCGTAGGAGCCGGTGCCGGTGCTCTCATCGGACAGAAGATGCAGAAGCAGCAGGAACAGCTTGCCCAGACTCTCCCTGATGCACAGGTGGAGCAGACTACTGACCAGAATGGTCTGCAGGCTATCAAGGTGACTTTTGATGGCGGTATTCTTTTCCCCACCGGCAAGTATACCCTCAATTCTGCCGCACAGCAGGATCTCAGCAATTTCGCAGTGTCGCTTAAGGAAAATCCTCTGACAAATGTGCAGATTCTTGGTTTTACGGACAATACCGGTTCGTATGCCGTCAATGAGAAACTTTCCAATCAGCGTGCTGACGCAGTGATGACATATCTTGTCAATTCAGGCGTTTCTCCAACACGTCTTACTGCCAAGGGTATTCCTATGGCCGATTATGTAGCGTCAAACGAGACTGCTGCTGGTCGTGCTCAGAACCGTCGTGTTGAGATCTACATCACTGCTTCGCAGCAGATGGTGCAGGCTGCTGAAAACGGCCAGCTCAATTGATGATTGACTTTTGAAATCAAACTGAGGACTTGTATAAAAAGCACTTAGTGCGATTTCAAGCACAAATAGTAAATGATTAAGAGGCGCGGCGTCAGGGTGTGATCAATGCCGTGCCTCTTGTTGTATAGATTATTCAAAATGGGAAAATCTGTTACGGTAGTGCGCTATGGCTCGCCTTGCGGCGATTTGCTGGTAGGGGAGTGGGATGGACAGATATGTATGTGTGATTGGGCTGAGGGCAGAGTGCATGAGCGCGTTCTGACCCGTTTACGCCGCTATCTGCCGATGGATGATTTCATGCAGTGCGGTTTGTCTGATGTGAAATCCGGGACGGCGCTTGCTTCTGCTGTCAGGCAGCTTGACGAGTATTTCAATAGAATCCGGACTGATTTTGATATGCCACTTATGCTGGTTGGAACGGAATTTCAGCAGAAAGTATGGCATGCATTACTTGCAATTCCTTATGGCACGACATTGTCGTATGGCGAACTTGCCATGAGTGTGGGACGTGCGTCGTCGGTGCGTGCTGTCGCC
>CANPDS010000195.1 GCA_947573015.1 uncultured Muribaculum sp. | reverse complement strand
ATTCGATCTTCTGAGTGGCGTCGCCTGTGTAGTTGTAGCCACCGAACACTACGGCCACCTTATTGTTGTCAGAGTCGGGAACCGTAGAGGCTGTGGTGTCATACTCGATCTCCATGTAGCAAAGATTTATGGGATCGTTTGATTCGTTTGAAAGCATTATGTCTCCGTTTCGGCTACCTTCCCAAACGATGTTTGTGGCGGAAGTAGTGCATGTACCACCGCCATCCCAAATTTCGAGTTCACTCTTGTACTCATCGGCACATGCGAATGTAATCTTCTTTACTGTAATGTCTGCTGTCATTCCATAGAAGTATACCATTGTCTTTTTCTGCCACATAAGATATTTCGCAGATGGGTCGATGTAGCTGTTTAGAGTACCTGTGCCATTGTAGCAGAACATGAAATTGCACACATCTTTGATGCTAAAATCCTCATCGTTGATAGATGTTGACTCGTTGCCTTCTGCAAATTCGATCTTCTGAGTGGCGTCGCCTGTGTAGTTGTAGCCACCGAACACTACGGCTACTTTTTCAGCCGATGCGATGGATGTGATTGCCAATACGGACAGAATACTGAGTAAAAATTTTTTCATAAAAACAAATCTGTTGGTTGGAAATTTTAATAAGTTGATGGTTTTATTTGTAAAAACTATGCAAAGGACGTGAAAAAAGATATAATTGAAAGAAAACAAATAGTTAAAATATGCAAAAATACCCGTGTGGAGCATTATATAATAATTTCCACACGGGTATATGTTTAATAAAGTGATTGTGAAGTTGGCCTGACGGCTTTTAGA
Organism: uncultured Muribaculum sp.; assembly: GCA_947573015.1. Lineage (GTDB taxonomy): Bacteria > Bacteroidota > Bacteroidia > Bacteroidales > Muribaculaceae > Muribaculum. Next base: position 3,972 of record CANPDS010000195.1, on the reverse strand, counting down.
ATATCACTTTAGAGGTTTTGTTGCCTTGACGACGTATATAGATATTGCCTTTCCGGGGTGTGTCGATTCGGGTGCCGAGCAGGTTGTAGTATTCAACAGGAGCTTCTGCATCGACGCTGATCCCATCGGCCACAATATCATCTATGGCGCTTGATTTTACCGTATAGTCTATTATCATATACATGATGCGCATGGTATACTTGGCTTCGTTTGTGTAGCTGAAATAGAGCTCGTAGGATGCATCGCCGGTCCATGATGAAAGTTTTGTAGCTTTAGAGCATGTACCATCGTTGCAGGTGAGTGTGCCTGTATAGTTGGCTGTAGTGCAATACATCTCTATTTTGTTGAGCGTTATGCCGTTTTTTGGAGTTACAACCATAGTGGTGCTTTTTGCCCACATCATATGAGGGTTGCTGCCGGCAGGATTGATATAGCTGTCGGCAACTCCTGTACCGTCTTTCATAAGTACGAACGAGAACACATCGTCTACCTCGAATGTCTGGTTGTTGATACTTGTGGTTGAGCTTCCTTCGCTGAAAGGCACTATCTTTTCGACTGTGCCGGTATATTTAGCGCCAGCGAATGTTACTACAATCTGGTCGGCTAAAGCTGCTGCCGGGAGCAGGATTGAGCATATGATAGAAAGTAAAATTTTTTTCATGAAGAGTGTGATTACAACACTGGCGCCCGACCCGAGAGCCATGCGCCAGTGTGTTTTATGGTAATATGTGGATATGTGATGCTGATTATTTGATCACCTTAGCCACGTTGTTGCCCTGCTGGCGGATATAGAGACCATTTGAGGGGTTGGCTACCTCTACGCCTTCGAGGTTGTAGTACTTTACAGGAGCGTTTACGTCGACAGCTACAGTCTCGATAGCGCTTGATCCACCTGTAGTGTAGGTGATAAGCATATACTGAATACGCTGAGGACCGTTTGAAGACTTGACGAATGTGAAATCGATTGGAGTGGTGGCGGTACCGTTCCATTCATTAACTTTTCCAGACATGGTCTCGCATGTACCCTGATTGCTGCTCATCTGGCCTATATAGTTGGTAGATGGATACTGAAGATATACATTGGTGATAGTGACACCTGTTTTAGGTGTGATGGTAAGTGTGCATGAAGCCTTTACTTCCATGTAAGAGTTATTTGAACTCTTGATATTGTTTGTGTTAGTACCAGTAACAACGAAAGAGCATACATCACCAACATTGAAGACTTTATCATTGATACCATCTTCTGCAGGGAAGGTTTCTTCATAAGTTACATCACCTTCATAAACGGTTTTGATAAAAGATACTAAAGCGGTTTCTGCATTTGCACTTACAGCAAGTGCGACAGCGCACAAAAGTGTGAGTAAAGTTCTTTTCATAAAGAAAAAATTTAATGGTTAACTTTAATTATTTGTTTTGAGATTGGTTTCAATGGTAGGAGCCGGCAAGGAGCCTTTTCCACATAATTATATATGTATGACAACTGACTCTGCAATGATGCTAAACGGGGAATAAAATTTTTTTGAAAAAATTTTGTGTGAGGTTTACATCTGCTCCGGTGGTTTGATGGTATGGCCAAATAATATGGTGTGGCAATCGGATATGCAATAAATAGCGGCAGGATGTCGTTATTATCTGTATGAAACAGATAGTGTTTGCTACCAATAATGCCCATAAACTGAAAGAGGTGCGCGAGATACTCGAAGGCACCGGTATAGAAGTGTTGTCGCTCGGAGACATAAATTGTCATGACGACATACCTGAGACGTCAGATACACTTCAGGGAAATGCCTTGCAGAAGGCATGTTGGGTGAAGGAACGCTATGGCTATGACTGTTTCGCCGACGATACGGGTCTGGAGGTGGATGCTCTCGGAGGTGCTCCCGGAGTGTACTCGGCCAGATATGCCGGTCCGGGGCATGACTCTGCAGCCAATGTAGCCCTGCTGTTGGAGAATATGTCGGGGGAGGATAACCGCAAGGCGCGTTTCCGCACGGTGATAGCCTTGTTGAGAGGAGATCTTGCTCCGGTGTGTTTCAATGGTGTGGTCGAGGGTGAAATTGCCCGGGAGTTGCATGGAGAGAATGGTTTCGGCTATGATCCGGTGTTCCGTCCGGAGGGGGCCGATGTCACGTTTGCCGAGATGACTGATGAGGATAAAAACAGCATAAGTCATCGCGGGCGCGCCGTGAAATTGCTGGCAGAATATCTCGGGCAGCTAAATGACTGATAAAAATCATCTATACAGATACATATATATTTCAGCAAGAAAAACAATCCGATATGTTAAAACATTTCCTCATAATAATATCTCTTCTCAGCACATTGGCTCTGCGAGTTACCGCCCAGCATGCCGTAGGGTCGTGGGAAGTGTATAGCAACTATGGTATTGACCGTGGCGATATAATCGACACAAAGTCGAAGGTGTATTTCTGCGGTGGTGGCTCGCTGTTCCATTACGATAAGGATATTGACGAGACCTATTCGTATAATATTGGCAATGGACTGTCGGATGTGAATGTGAAGGCTCTTTACCGTAATTATGACCGCGACTATATAGTGGTGGTGTATGACAACAGCAATATGGATGTGGTGTACGATAATGGCCGTATTGTGAACCTCAGCGAAGTGAAGGACGCGCAGTATGTCAACGACAGGACTATCAACTGGATAGACTTTGATGGCGACAATATGTATGTGGCATGTTCGTTCGGTATGGTGAAATATGATCTCAGGAATGCTTCGGTTACTGAGTCAGGAATGTTCGGCTTTCCGGTAAATGGTGTGACAGTGCATCAGGGTCATGTCATGATAGGCACGGATAAGGGTCTGTATGCAATATCGGTTGATGATCGGATCAATGATTTTAACCGCTTTACCAGGATGAGCGATGTGGTGTGCACTCAGCTGATGTCGGCGACTGACAAAATGATATTCATATGGGAGCCAACAAACAACAGGGCTGTGGCTTATTCGGTTGATTTTGAAACGTCTACTATTACCAATCGTTGGAGCTGGGTGTTTTATGGCACTGTTAAGCTTAGACGCTTTGGAGAATATGCAGCTCTGACTAATGGTGGTATTTTTTTCGTGTGGGGCGTTAATGAACAGGGTTCTATTGTGTTTAAGGATGTTAAGCTGCCTGCGTCGCTGTATACCACAGGTATATATATGAGCGGCAATACTGATGGTAATGCCAACGATATATGGTATATCAATGATGATGGTCTTGGACATCTCACCTACCCTACCCCTTATCTGCAGATCACGGATGCCAACAATTTCACGATTGACCGCGAGCCGTCCTATCCGATGGGCACCACCATTCATGGTGGTCCTACCCGTCTTGCTGCGTCACCGATAGGTATATATGCTACTTATGGTGCGCAGAGCCGTTATCCGGCTATTGATAATTATAATATGTTGATGAAACTTAATTTAATAGAGAATGGTTTTGTCAAAGATATTACACCCAAAGCTGGTGATTATACCCTTACGAATGGAAATAGTGGAAATATGTTGCGTACGGGGCATCATATAGTTATTGATCCCATAGACCCTTCTATAATATATGTTCCTTCTTGGTTTGAGGGAGTATGGAAATTCAAGGATGGTAAGCAGATAGGAAAGTATGATCATACTAATTCTGATATACCACAACCTTGGGCATCTTCTGTCGAAGATGTCTCTATAGATAATAATGGTAATCTTTGGATTATCCGTCAGGATTTTACTGATAAGTCAGAAAAAATATTGTTTTTATCAGGTGAAAAAAATAAAAATAATATTTGTGAAGAGAAAGATTGGATTAAGTTGAATTTACCTAATTTTGGCACAGTAAGCAGCCGTGACTCTAAAATAGTGCATTTCAAACACTCCAAGAATAAGAATTTAGCAATTATAACACAGACATTCGGCGATCAGAATGTAATTATTTACGATACTAACGGAACTTCCGCTGTATCGGATGATAAA
>CANPDS010000194.1 GCA_947573015.1 uncultured Muribaculum sp. | reverse complement strand
TCCAAGGCGATGCGCAAAGGATATACCGTAGACCAGATACACGACCTCACAAAGATCGACCGCTGGTTTCTCTACAAATTGCACAATATCGTGGCTACCGCCGACGAGCTGGAGAAATATTCTACACCCGACTCACTCCCCATACCACTCTTACGTCAGGCAAAAGAACAAGGATTCAGCGATTTCCAGATAGCTCGCGCACTTTTCAAACATACAATCACATCAAATGCCGAAGCGTCAAACCAGATAAGAGCATTCCGAAAAGGGATGGGAATCACGCCGGTAGTGAAGCAAATAGATACTCTCGGAGCTGAATATCCGGCCCAGACCAACTATCTATATCTCACATACAACGGCACTGAGGACGATGTGAACTATCTGCACGACCACCGCTCTATCGTGGTCCTTGGCTCCGGAGCATACCGCATAGGTAGCTCGGTAGAGTTTGACTGGTGTTCGGTCAATGCCCTGATGACCGTAAAACGCGAGGGATGGCGATCGGTGATGATCAATTACAATCCAGAGACTGTGTCGACCGACTACGACATGTGCGACCGCCTCTACTTCGACGAGCTGACCTACGAACGTGTGATGGACATACTCGAACTGGAGCAGCCACACGGTGTGATACTCTCTGTGGGAGGACAAATCCCCAACAACCTCGCCACACGTCTCGACGACGCCAATGTACCAATCCTCGGCACATCAGCCACATCTATCGACAATGCCGAAGACCGCCACAAATTCTCGGCCATGCTCGACCGGATAGGTGTGGATCAGCCGCGTTGGCGAGAGCTTACATCATTTGCCGACATAGAGGAATTTATATCCGAAGTAGGATTTCCTGTGCTTGTACGTCCGAGCTACGTGCTTTCGGGCGCGGCGATGAATGTATGCTCCAACAATGAGGAACTGCAACGTTTCCTACGTCTGGCAGCCAACGTATCACAGGAGCACCCAGTGGTTGTAACCGAATTCATACAGTTTGCCAAGGAGATCGAAATGGATGCCGTGGCACAGAATGGAGAGATCAAGGTATATGCCATATCGGAGCATATCGAGTTTGCCGGCGTACACTCCGGCGACGCAACCATACAGTTCCCTCCACAAAAGCTCTATGTAGAGACTATCCGGCGCATCAAGAAGGTAAGTCAGAAGATAGCAAAAGCGCTCAACATCTCCGGCCCATTCAATATACAGTTCCTCGCCAAGAACAACGACATCAAGGTGATCGAATGCAACCTGCGTGCGTCACGCTCATTCCCGTTTGTCAGCAAAGTGCTTAAGCTCAATTTCATCGACATTGCCACACGGGTGATGCTCGGCCTCGATGTTGAAAAACCTAACAAGAATGCCTTCGATCTCGACTATGTAGGCATAAAGGCGAGCCAGTTCAGCTTCTCCCGCCTGCAGGGAGCCGACCCCGTGCTTGGTGTCGACATGTCATCGACAGGCGAGGTGGGCTGCATAGGTGCCGACACTGATGAGGCCATTCTCAAATCGATGCTCTCGGTAGGTCTGCGCATACCCTCCAAAGGCAAAGGCGTGCTCCTCTCCACCGGCACACCCAAGCAGAAAGCCGACATGCTCGATGCCGCCCATGAGCTCAACAACAGCGGCTACCGCCTGTATGCTACCGGTGGCACACATCAGTTCCTTACCGACAACGGCATTCCGGCCATCAAAGTGTATTGGCCGAGCCAGCCTGACATGCAGCCGCAAGCTCTCGACATGCTCCATAAGAAAGAGATTGATCTTGTGGTCAATGTTCCGAAAAATCTCTCAGAGACAGAGCTTACCAACGGCTACCGCATACGCCGTGCTGCCATCGACCTCAACATACCGCTGCTCACCAATGCCCGCCTTGCGTCAGCATTCATCGACGCATTCACGCGCCTCTCTACCGATGATATAGAGATACGTCCCTGGAACGAATACTAATGATTGAGACCACATTGGAATCAGGCAGCAAGCCACAAACTCACACTACACAAAATCCCGGCATTGACCATACTCAATCGCCGGGATTTGTATCTTTCAGGAGCATGCGTGCCTGATCGAGATCTTTACGACGCACCATCAGTCGGAAGCTGCCCACAGCCGGTATGCCCCCGAGCAATGTGCCCATTATGGAATTGTCGACAATGGCAGGTATGCCGTTGGTGTCGAGCACACCTTTGGCAATATATGCATCCGCACTGCTTGAATACTCATGAAACAGCACAAGATCATCGCCCGGAATATTTACAGTAGTCTCCATAGGCATATTCTATTTTATATTACGTTGATTAAGCGCACGATGATATGCAGCGGCATTGCGGGCATGCGTTGCATAATCGGCAGCAAACAGATGACGACCTGAAAAATCAGGCGATGCACACATATATATATAATTATGTGGTTTGCTGTCGAGCAGTGCATCGATTGTAGCACGTTCGGACATACGGATAGGTCCGGGGGGCAATCCGGCATTACGATACGTATTATATGGCGACGCTACCGCAAGATGCGCACCGGTAATGCGCCGTAGCGAAAAGTCGCCGACAGCATATTTCACTGTCGGATCGGCTTGCAATGGCATACCGCGATGCACACGGTTGAGATACAGGCGCGCCACAATGCCACGCTCTGCACGGTCGTTGGTCTCTTCCTCGGCGTTACTGGCAATCACCGATGCCTGCATCGGCGTCAAGCCCAAGGCCTCGGCTTTTGCCCGTCGCTCCTCAGTCCAGAAACGGTCGCGGATTTTTACAAGCGAACTGACTACATCGACCGGCGAGGAGGTCCAGTAAAATTCATACGTATCCGGGAAGAACGCACCAATGTATTCCGTATTTTTGTATCCTTTAGATGACAGCACACTATCTACAGCCAGCATAAATGACGCTGAATCGGCCTCAAACGTGCGGCCAAGACGTGATGCAAGCTGAGGCAACAACCGAATATTATTGAATGTGAGCCGAACCGGTGTCTGTGCACCTCTCGATATTTTCCGGAAGATATCAATAGATCGCATACCCGGCTCTATAACATACGAGCCATGTGCACGCTGCGGCGAAGCGCCATATGCACGCCATATCGTAGCTGCACGTGCGCCGGCACGTCCGAGATCATGTTCAAGAATAGCAGCAACCGAATCAGTATCAATATTTCCCGGAATATTCACCCTACATGACTTATCACCATCATACTTCACCGCGGCATACACATGCCACATCACCGCAACCACAATTGCGGCAACCGCCAGACTACCTCCGGCTACAAGAGCAATTAAAGCAGATCGTTTGATTTTCATATCTTCAAATGTACGTAAAAAAACTGAGTTCCCATATATCAATCCTTAATTCTTGCTATAAGGATTAGTATGCAGTACCTTTGCAATAAGTTTAATTGAATCACATCCATCATATAGCAATGACACCTCCAGCGGCTTTAACATTATTAAAACCAAGGTATGACATACTCGACGGACTACGTGGCGTAGCTGCCATACTCGTGATATGGTACCACTTTTTCGAAGGGTTCGCCACTTCTCCTACCGACCAGATGCTCAATCATGGCTACCTTGCCGTGGATTTCTTCTTCGTACTCTCCGGCTTCGTTATTGGATACGCTTATGATGGCCGCTGGAAAAATGGCAACATGACTGGGCGAGGGTTCATGCTCCGGCGTATCGTACGCCTGCAACCGATGGTAGTGCTCAGTGTAGTGCTCGGAGCAATCGCATTTCTGCTACAAGGGAGTGTGAAATGGGACGGCACCCCTGTGCCTCTACATATGGTGCTGATCGCACTACTTCTCGGGCTGTTCATGATACCGCTGATACCGGGAGTCGACGCCGAGGTAAGAGGTAATGGAGAGATGTTTCCACTCGACGGTCCGGCGTGGTCTCTGTTTTTCGAATATATCGGCAGCATACTTTACGCCATCGTGCTTCATCGGCTCTCACGGACTGCGCTACGGTGGGTTGTCGCCGTGTCGGCCATCGGATTGGCGGCATGCGCTCTATGCAACTTGTCGGGGGCATATCATCTCGGGATAGGATGGTCAATGGCGGGAGCCGGATTTCTCGGCGGATTCATGCGTCTGTCGTTCTCATTTTCAATCGGACTGCTCCTTACACGCGATTTCAAGCCACGCCACATACACGGAGCATTCTGGATATGCTCCGCCATGATTGCAGCCATACTTGCGTGCCCTTATATAGGAACTGCCGCAGAAGGAGCATCGATATGGAACGGAGTCTATGACACTGTGTGCACCATATTTCTATTTCCGCTGATAGTATACATCGGAGCATGCGGCATCACTACCGACAAATACTCACAAAACATATGTGAACTACTCGGAAAGCTCTCATATCCAGTCTATATCATACACTATCCGGCTATGTACCTATTCTACGCATGGGTATGGAACAACGGAATAAGCCTCGACCAGGCATTGCCCGTCTGCATCGCAATCTTCATCGGTCTGCTACTGTTGGCATGGGGAGCTCTCCGCTATTATGATGAACCGGTGCGACGTTACCTCTCGAGGAAATGGCTTCACGCCTGAAGCCATTGAGATCTGCGCCAAAGTTTCCGCACAGATTGCTGTAAAAAAAATTAAATGGAAAATTTGGATAATTCAAGCAATCTTCCTACCTTTGCAATCGCAAAAAGGGATGAGAGCATTCCCTACCGCTTTTGTCAATTGTCAAAAGAATTTGCGATAATGGTTCGCTAGCTCAACTGAATAGAGCATCTGACTACGGATCAGAAGGTTACAG
>CANPDS010000193.1 GCA_947573015.1 uncultured Muribaculum sp. | reverse complement strand
GATCATCATCTTTCAATGTATCGTAAATCGAACTTTGATTGTCGAGGTATTCTTCACAATAATCAAGGAATCCATTTTTTTCAGATGAGCCCACGGCATCACACCATTCGCGATACTCGCTCCTGAGTTCCGCATCCTCATGTATCATCTTCTTGAATTCAGCATCAGCTATATCTACGCTCCCATACTGGCCTATGACCTGAAGGAAAACCTCGGTAATATCGCTCATGTTTTTATGCTATGTTAAGGTCTTTTTGAATTAATTAATATAATGCGCCTAATTACGCTATTCTAACTCCAAAATTACATCAATCCTAAATATATACAAAATAAAACGCATAAAACTTCCCTGATCATCGCTTCCACCACCACCCATAATCCTATTTCCATAACCATTTTCCACAACCAATATATCGCCGGCAACGTTTATTGAATATACTGATGTATCTGACAACAATACCACTCTAATCCTAAGATTATGAGACATTACTTACTTTTAGGCTTATGCCTTATAGCAACTTTACTTTATGGATGCTCCTCTTTTTCCACAGTCTATAGTGAGACTTATAATAAGCCTGCACTGGAAGATACTCATACCTTCCGCATCGTAGATCCATCTATGGGCCACCTTCCCAATGGGATGAGCATGTCGGTATATAATAATATAACAAATGCCATAAGAAAGGAAATGATAGCTCGCGGCTACACTGAATCTAGCACATCAAAGCTTCTTGTAAACTTCGCAGTAACAATACATCGTGAGATAGAGTCGGCCCCACCGGTTCCGACCTCCGGACAGCAGTCAGACACGTCAGAGACAGCAGGTCCATATTGCAACCGCACCTACCCATACTTCATTTATCCACGGTCAAATTATTGGAGTGCCACATATGCTACACAGCCTGTAGAAGGTGGAATATATAAAGTAGGGGTCCTTACAGTAGATATCATCGACACAGCAACAATGACACCGCTATATACTGGATCGGCATCCAACGTTATGAACAGTATGGCAACACGCTATCGACGTCCGAAAAATATAGCGAAAGCTGTAGCAAAAATCTTCTCTGAATTTCCGATACCGGCCACACCAAAGCACTCAGATAAAAATTAACATATAAAAATAATGGCTATCAATGTATTGCCCATTGATAGCCATTATTTTTTATGTTAACCCGCTGTAATAGAATCAGCGTACGAGCACCTTGCGCACACCCTTCGATGTACGTACTATATAAAGTCCCGGAGCCGACATATCTGTAACGCGCACACCTTGAATAGTGAATATCTCATACTCCCCATCCTCCATATCATCAGATACAGAGGTAATAGCAGATGATGCATCGTCAACTCGGATATCATCGACATAAGTATAATTAAAGTTATTCTGGCTACGGATAAGGAATCCGAGACGCACATGTGACGAACGATAGTCAGCCAGAGAAGCCGTTACTTCAGTCCATTCCGATACAGGATCAAGCGTCTCTATTGTAGTCCAATCACCATACTCAGTCTGAATCTGAAGTTCAAAAGACACATTATTGCTAGGCATCATGACCCACATGGAAGCTTTCGGATCAACAGTAGCAGAGAGATCGATCATGGGTGAACACCAACGTGCCACCACGTCAGCGGAATAAACCATGAAATGCAATCCACCTCCATTGCCACCATGATCAGCATCGGCACGCATGCTCAGAGTCATAGATGAGCTTTTACCCTCAACAATCTCTTTTGTCCATATTGAGGTAGTAGATGCTATCATCTCATCTACCATAGGGAATGTCTCTTCAAAAGGAATGCCATATGAAGCACCGGCGATAAGCGCATTTGATTCTACAGTAAGATCCTTGGATATAGCCATATCCTTATAATGTACACCGACACTATACTTAACTTCCGACTGTGAGCCTTCAGTAGGAATCTGTGCTATCGCCGAATTACCGGTAATGCCATCAGTCACAGTCCCATCATAATCAGTTATAGCATATATCAGACGGTCGGTATCCACATATCCACCATTTGTACCTACTGTAGATGGGGCATTCCATGATAGAGTGACTGTTCCATCAAAATTATCTTTAGCGACAACATTCTCTGGGACCAACGGAGTATCACAACCAACAAATACAGAAACTTCTGCGGTTTCACCGGCACCGTCAGCATTAACAGCACGCACACCGTAAGTATATGAACCTGACTCCGCTATATCAGCATCATCATACGTATACTCATTCACACCGGCAACAGCCTCTACAGTTCCTAAAATTTTGCCGTTTCTCTCGATTTCAAATGAAGTGACATCTTTTTCAAGTTGATCACCACCGGCCGATAGAGCAGGTTTAGCAAATGTGAGATTAACACTTAAAGCACCCTTTTCGCCAGGAGTTACAAAAACTTCTGGAGCTGCAGGCACCGCAGTCGAAGAACCCTCGGAGATTGTAATATCATCAATGGTAAATGTGCCCTGACGTGCCTCACTCTTTATACAGATACCCAGACGATACGTAGCAGTAGATTGTGGCTTTAATGTCACCACTACCTCTTTCATCGCACGCGAGCTTGTATTAGTCACTTCCAGATCTGACACAAGTTTCTCGTTCATTGCATCAACCGAAGTACCCATGGCAACATCAAGAATATTCAGATTGGATACCGAAGTTCCATAGCAATTGAATTTAAACTCATAGCTAAATCCCTTTGCCAACTCAACAGGAGGCAATACAAGCCAATCATTATGTGTACCTGCGGTAGTCTGGCGTATTTTTGCAGACTTTACAGAATAGTACCATGTAGAGCCATCGCCATTAGCATCAATAGCCGTGTACAGATCGAATGCGGTGCTTTCCGTAAAGTCCTCACTATATGGTAATCCTACCGACGATCCGGTGACAAGAGCATTTGAACGCACAGAAGTACCGGCTACATCACCATTGACAGGCGTAACCTCATAATACGTCGACTGAAGATTCCCGTCAAGAGCCGATTCGGTAAACGTATTATCTGCCCACGCTTCCTGCAGAAGCACATCTCCGGGCTGACGCACTATTCGGTAAGCCGGATGTTCATTCTGCATATATCCACCTTCGATAGTTCCTGAAGCATGCACCCAGGTAAGCACATTTGTGTTTCCATCAATCACAAATTTTACATCCGAGGGAGCGTTTGGCACTCCATATCCCACATATCTTGTGGTCTGAGCTATCACACTTGTGCCATTTTCATTCGATGAAGTGATGTCGAAAGTATATTTCCCGCTCTTCTCAAGCTTTACTTCAGCCGACACATCACTGCCAGCATCAGATGTGCCTGATGCAAGTATGTCGTCAGCCAAAGCCACAGTCCAGTTCAACGGTCCGGAAATAGCCGCACCTGAATAGGACAGCGAAGGAAGAGTAAACATAACCGTACCGGTTAATGACGCATCGGTAAAATCTGTTCTAACATCAGCGACTACACCGGGTGCCATATCGGAATTTGTCTGGACTGGAATCCATGCAGCAACCACCTCGTCACCATTTGGCAGATCACCGATACGCTCCGCTTTTGCTGTGGTAAGATCTACAGCATAAAGCACTGAATAGGCAGCATTATTGTCGCCTCCCGGCACAGGCACATTGGAGAACCAATAGAGGCGACCATCATAAGGGCTGATAACACCACTCTGATCAAGCCAAGGGCGCACCCCAGTATCACCGATCACAGTCAATTTACCCGTTGACTTGTCTACACTAACCAGATAACCACCATCAGCCGACTCCTTCGACGAGCATGCCGTAATGCCGTACAGATTTCCATCCTTGTCAAACGACATAACAGACAGCCCCGCCTCCATAGTGCCAACATCGGTTTTAGAGCGCCCGGCAAGATCCCAGATCTTAAGAGTCGGAGTAAGAGTTTTGGCGGCATCATCATAGTTGTACCCCGAACAATATGCTACGCCATCTACCGGATTCACAGCTGCGGAGGTTGCATAATGTGAATATGCCACAGCAAGATCATAACTTATGTTAGAACTTTTAACCGCTTCGCCGGTGGTCACATCAATTTCAGTATAGAATGCAGAATTTACAAATCCATAACTCGCATCCATATGATATGTATAGAGTTTTCCACCACTCACCACAGCATCACCAGCAATATATTGATTTTTAACCGGGACAAGGCGACGGCGACCAATAGGATCAGTTGCCGTGTATTCATAAATACCAAGCACATCCTCCGAACGGTCATCATCATACATCAACATACCATTGATACGCAAATTGGCCATAGAAGGTGCCTTCATCGGACCTTGTGCCCATGACGGCACTCCAATGATTATAGCAAGGCCGAGTCCAAGACACGCATGCATCACATTTTTCATCTGTTTTTTATTTCTTGATTTGGAATATTATTTATAAGGCAATAATAAAAAAAGATGCCCAACAAGTTGCAAAGTTAATGCTTTTAATAAAATAAATGTCAACCATGCGGATACACAGTTGACATTATTAGTGCAAGTATAGCCTAATTTTAGTCGTATAAGTAAGTCATGAAAATTATTGCGAATTATTTTCATGACTTACTCATATCAGCGATTGACATTACATCAATAGAAAACCTTCCTCACTTTATCCCCTGCTCGCATTATATATAATTCCCCATGACGAAGATTCTCATCCGCAACCCTTATGCCTCGTAGATCATAATATTCAGGAGCACAATTGTTGTCATTTCCAACCACAGAGCCAATAGCAGTCGTAATCTGTCGTTCATATGCACCGACATCAATAGACGCACCTT
>CANPDS010000192.1 GCA_947573015.1 uncultured Muribaculum sp. | reverse complement strand
GGTCATGGCGTTCAGTACCGGTGATAATCAGTGGCATCGTTTTGCTGCTTGGCCACCTGTTGGTACTGCGTTGACTCCGCTTTATCTTGATTCGGATGGACTGGCCGGCCTTATGGCCCCTGCTGGAAGTGGATTATCAACCACATTTACATCTGATCCAGATAAGCCTGTGCCACATACTGCCACCGTGGCACGCAGTACCGGCGGTGGATATATGTATGAGGATCAACGTTTCGCCTCACGGCGTCCTGATGTGCTCACATTTGTCACAGAGCCGCTTGATAGCGCTGTTACGGTAGCCGGCCCGGTGCGGGCAGATATATGGATGTCGTCTTCTACCGATGATGCTGATGTGGTGGTGAAACTAATCGATGTGTATCCCGATGATTTTCAGTATCCCGATAGTGTGACTCCATCCCGCTATCCTATGGGTGGATATCAGCAGCTTGTGCGCGGTGATATTATGGCGGCACGCTATCGCGATGGCTTCATGTCGCAGAAAGCACTTGTGGCTGACCAACCGTCATTGGTCGGTATGGATATGCCCGATGTGTTTCATACATTTCAGCCTGGCCATCGTATTATGGTGCAGATACAGGGCAGCTGGTTTCCTCTATTCCGGATGAGTCCACAGCAGCTTGTCGATCCATATACATGCTCCGACTCCGATTTCATCCCTGCCGATATCACCATATACCACAATATTAAGCATCCGTCGCGCCTCCTCCTTCCGGTATTAAAGTGAGTTATGATCAAATTTGTAACATAAGTCTTGAAAATTATTACGGATCTTATGAATACGTTATATTTCTGGCGGAGCCTTTGTAGTGTTTCAGTTGTGTAGCTCGCTATACCCTTTCATGTTGGGACAAAATACATCCGAAAATCCTTTCATCAGAAATATAAAATAATTTTCGTGACTTATTTATCAAAAAAAGATGCCAGATCCGTACACGGATCTGGCATCTTTTTTTATGGTAAATGGTTATCGGATAGCGATAACTTCGATTTCTACAAGGACGTTTTTGGGAAGTGTCTTTACGGCTACTGCAGAACGTGCGGGGTAGGGAGCGGAGAAGGCTGCTGCGTATACCTCGTTCATTGCCGCGAAGTCGCCCATATCGGCAAGAAATACCGTTGTCTTGACAACGTTGTCGAGAGTAAGACCTGCGGCTTCAAGAATTGCGGTTACATTGGCGAGTGACTGCTGTGTCTGTGCGGTAATCCCTTCAGGAATGTTGCCTGTGGCGGGATCAATGGGGATCTGACCGGAGGCAAACACCATGTTGCCTGCATCTATGGCCTGGCTGTAGGGGCCTATTGCTCCCGGAGCGGCTGTAGTGGATATGGGTTGTTTCATGTGATTGTAAATTGTGATTTTTGATGATTGATTTTTATTGATTCGGAGTGTGCTATAAGTGGTGTCAGCCGCACTTTGATGTGCCGCACGAAGTGCATATGAGGCATCCTTCCTGATATATCAGGGTCTCGTTGCCGCAGTTGGGGCACTTCTGTCCGCTGGCTTTGGTGCCGTTGGGCAGATATTTTTTTAGCGCACGTTCGACGCCCATCTTCCATGTGTTGATCGACTGGCTGTCGAGTTCAAGTCCCCCCACGAGCTTGAGCACCTGATCTATAGGCATGCCGTAGCGAAGTACTCCGGAAATGAGCTTTGCATAGTTCCAGTACTCGGGATTGAATTTGTCGCTCAATCCTTCGATTGTAGTCTTGTAGCCGCGCTTGTTGATGAAGCGGAAGTCGTAGCGCTTGTTGCCATGTTCATCCACCGCCTTGATTATTTTGCCTTTGGTGACGCTTTTGGGGCAGAATATGCCATCTTCATCATCGGCCAGACCGGTGAATATCTCGTAGGGGCGTCCATCGACCAATCCTACGAAGGCTATCCATTTCTCCTTGTTGTTCTGGAAACGGATCACATCGGCATCCAGTTCAATCGGACGCTTGGCCACGTGTGCGTTGGTGATCATGGGCGATTCGGGTGTAGATGCTTTTTTGCCCACCGATACGAGCACTCCTGAACGCGAGCCGTCGCGGTAGACGGTGCATCCTTTGCATCCTGCGCGCCATGCCTCTACGTATAGCTGGCCAACGAGTTCCTCTGACACATCAGAAGGGAGATTAATGGTTACGGAAATGGAATGATCCACCCATTTCTGTACACGGCCCTGCATGCGCACCTTCTCAAGCCAGTCTACATCGTTGGCTGTGGCTCGGAAGTATGGCGACTTCTCTACAAGGGCGTCAATCTCTTCTTGAGTGTAGTTGTCGCGCACTTCGATGCCTTGAGTTTTCATCCAGTCGATGAATTTTGGATGATACACGATGTATTCTTCAAATGCATCGCCTGTCTCATCGACGAAGTCCACGCGTACTTCTGGATCGTTGGGGTTGACCTTGCGGCGACGCTTGTATACCGGCAGGAACACCGGCTCGATGCCTGATGTGGTGCGTGTCATCAGCGAGGTTGTGCCGGTTGGTGCGATTGTAAGGCATGCGATATTGCGACGGCCATGCTTCTTCATCTCCTCGTATAGTTCAGGATCAGCCTCAGCAAGGCGCTGTATGTAGGGATTTGATGTTTCGCGTGCTGCATCGAACACTTCGAATGCGCCTCGCTCCTTGGCCATCTCTACCGACGATCTGTAGGCAGCGAGAGCAAGCGTGCGGTGTACCTTTTCCGAGAAATCTGTGGCTTCGGGAGTGCCGTAGCGCAGACCGAGAGCAGCAAGCATATCGCCTTCGGCAGTTGTGCCTACGCCTGTTCGGCGTCCGCGGAGAGTCTTGGTGCGTATTTTTTCCCAGAGGTGGCGTTCTGTGCCTTTCACTTCTTCCGACTCAGGATCTTCATCAATCTTGGCAAGAATCTTGTCGATTTTTTCAGCTTCGAGGTCGATGATGTCATCCATCACACGCTGAGCTTTGGCCACGTGTGTGCGGAAGAGGTCGAAGTCAAACTCTGCCTGTGGCGTGAAGGGATTCTTCACATAGCTGTAGAGATTTATGGCCAGCAGGCGGCAACTGTCGTAGGGGCATAGTGGGATTTCGCCGCATGGATTGGTGGAAATAGTGCGGAATCCGAGGTCGGCATAGCAGTCGGGCACCGACTCGCGGGCGATTGTGCTCCAGAAGAGCACTCCCGGTTCGGCTGATTGCCATGCGTTATGCACAATCTTGTTCCATAAAGCCGACGCATCGATCTCTTTTGTTACCGATGGGGTGTCGCTGTCCACAGGAAATTGCTGTATGTAGGGTGTACCTTCGGTTGCAGCACGCATGAAATCGTCGTCGATGCGCACACTTACATTGGCGCCGGTCACTTTTCCTTCGGTCATTTTCGCATCGATGAATGCCTCGCTGTCGGGATGCTTGATGCTTACGGTCATCATGAGCGCTCCACGTCTGCCGTCCTGCGCTACCTCGCGGGTGGAGTTGGAATAGCGTTCCATAAAAGGAACCAGACCGGTGGAGGTGAGGGCTGAATTCTTTACAGGAGTGCCTTTGGGACGCAGATGGCTGAGGTCGTGGCCAACACCTCCGCGGCGCTTCATGAGTTGCACTTGCTCTTCGTCAACGCGGAGTATGCCGCCATAGCTGTCCGATTCTCCGTCGAGACCGATCACGAAGCAGTTGCTCAACGATGCCACCTGATAGTTGTTGCCGATGCCGGTCATCGGGCTACCCTGCGGAACAAGGTAGCGGAAATGGTCGAGAAGTCCGAATACCTCCTCATGACTCATCGGATTTGGGTATTTTGTCTCGATACGGGCTATCTCTGCGGCGATGCGGTGGTGCATGTCGGTCGGAGTCTGCTCATAGATGTTGCCGAAGGAGTCCTTTAGGGCATACTTTGTTACCCATACGCGCGATGCAAGCTCATCACCTTCGAAATACTTGAGGGTGGCGGCTTGTGCGTCGTCGAATGAATATGTTTTTTTTGAGTCCACTGTGAAAAGTTAGATATAAGTTGGGGGTTGGAATTAGTTTTGTGGGTCAAGCATTGGCGCTGGGCGTTACCGCGCGTGCGCGCATAGTGCGCGAAAAAGGAAGCCGTTGACTGATCGACAATCGACTTCTTTTTTCTGCGGTCCATAGTATGACTGATGAGGTAAAGGTTCCTCTAAGAATTACTCTGCAAAATTCAGTATTATTTCTCAGCTTGCCAAAAACATTCACGGAAAAATCATGCATTGTTGATAAGTTTTCCAAAACCAAAATTTAAAATACTAATTATTAGTTATTTACTCAATGGCTGTGTGCACCGAAGTTTTCGATTTCGACAACCGGTGTTGATAAATCCGGTTATCAACATTTCATATTTATCTATGTTGAAAACTCATGGTTGTATTAAATTAGAGAATCGACCACATCTACATGAAATAACTTCGATGTAATTAATTCCATTTATCCTCCGGTATGGACAAATAAGGTTCACAATAAGGTAATAGAGTACAGATGGGACAAAAAGCGTGGGCTGGTGTATTATCGCTTTGAGGATGGCGAGGAGTTTTACCGTAAGGATTAGTTTATGCATGACAGGTAGGATATAAGCGGTTGATGTGGGAGGTGTGCCACTAAAATATTGTTAATGTCGGGTGGGATAACGGGCGTTTTGTGGATATTCGCTATATTCGCATAAACTTTCAAAAAACATAATGATGGACCTGTCTGCTATAGATAAATATTTTGCCGACCGCGCCACGGTGCGTGCCTACACCGATCAGGCAATCGACCCGGCACTCCTTACGCGTCTTATCGAACTTGCATCACATGCTCCTACCACAGGCAATATGCAGCTCTATTCTGTTGTGGTAAGTCGTAGCGATACCGATCGTAATGCCCTTGCC
>CANPDS010000191.1 GCA_947573015.1 uncultured Muribaculum sp. | reverse complement strand
TGAAAGATGTTTTTTGTCGGACATTCGCCCTCTGAAAACACCCTTGCAAGGGGAAACCCCTCGACCCGATTTTGATACGCTGCCAAGTGCGTACAGCCATTATTGGAGTGCTAATTGCAAAAAAAAACAGCCCCAAATGTGCAGTTAAATACTGTAAGGCGAAATCTAAAATAGTTTAAGAAATACTACTCTTTGACAATGGTTCTGTAATATTGTATCAATGCTATCTAATGCGCTGAAACACACTTTCTTCGGTTATGGCATGTCATTTTTAGCCCACACATTGGATTTTTGGTTCTCAAACGTACCGTTTAACGCTAATATACAGCAAGCCGACAGGCGAGCGTGTCCTGCGAAAAAATATTGAGCTAAATGAAAGAGCTGTGTAGGCTGTTTTCAGAGGAATTTCGGAGTTATGGATATGAAAAACTCGAAGTTGATTCCGGGCATCGGACGAGAGAGAACTGAGAGGTAATCTTCGTTGAAGAGATTGTTGACTGCCAGTTTGAGCGATAGGTCGAGCCGGCGTAACGAAAGACCTTTCTCCAGCGCGATATTGCTCATGTAGTAGGGTGGCAGATGGCCGGTGATGGTATCCTCATTGCTCGACATGGTGAAGCGCTGCGAATAGTGGGCCCATTTGTAGAGGAATGACCATGTACCCCACGACAGGCGTCCGGTAAGCGATGCAGATCGTCGGGGCACGTAGGGTAGCTGTTTGCCGACCGACATGTCGGCGTCAGACATTTTATCGCCATCGTTGACCGATGGTGTCCATGAGAATGATCCATTCAGTTCGAGTAGCCAGTTCTTAGCGATCTGCACACCCATGTTGGCTTTTGCCTCAATGCCGTAGGCGTGCACTTTTTTCATGTTGCGTGGCGAAAAAAATCCCTTTGTGGTGGGTAGCCATATTATCCAGTCGTTGATATGGCTGTCAAACCATGTCACTCCTCCGTCGAGTGTGAACACACCGTCGATGCCTGTGGAGAATGTAGCTCCGCAGTCGTAGCTGAAACCGTGTTCGTTTTTCAGGTCAGGATTGCCTCCTGGAAGGAAATAAAGGTCGTTGAGTGTGGGGAAACGGTAGTTGCGCGATATAGATGCCTTGAGCATTACATTGCCTTGGCGCGAGAGAAGTCCGTCGATGAAAAATGCAGGTATCACCGGAGCACATTTGTTGCCATAGATATCCTCTCGGAGCACTACCGACATGCCGATGCGCTCGTCGGGTTGCCATTTTGCCGAGGCAGAGGCTGAAATCTCAACTCGTCCTTTGTCGTATCCAACTATGTCCTTGCTGCCATCCTGAAGGATTACATCTTTATCGGCGCTCTTCACCAGATGCTGATGTGCCGACACATTGCCGGTGAAATACCATTGGCGCGATGGGGTGTATTCCCCCTCGGCCTGTGCATAGACTGTGTTGACGGTGCTTCGTGAGCGTGTCATTGTGGCCCATACCGTTTCAGATAGTTCGCGGCGGTAGTCATATGCCAACCATGTATGTGCATATCCACCTTTTACTCCGGTGCGCCAGTTGCTGCGGGTATGATCCCACGACAGCACGCCCCGGAATGTCTGCTCACGCTGTCTGTTCTCGAACGATGATGCGTCGCCGTAGTCGGTGGTGAGGAGCGGCAGCTCGCGGTTGGAGTGGATGTACCAGGCGTTTATTCCGAAGCGGTCGCCGCGCAGGGTGTTGTAGTATACTTCCTGCAGCACGTGGAGATCCTTGTAGGCTCCGCTGTGGTTTCGCTCTTTGGGATGAAACTGGGCTATAATGTTATGATTGTCGTCGTAGATATTGAGTTTTTTGTCGTGGTTGGTATATTTGTAGTCGTTGGGCGATGAGGAGTATACGGCGCGAGTCGACACCTGCCAATGGTCGTTGCCATAGGTGAAACGGGCAAATTCGTCGAACGTGCTGAACGATCCTATCCCCTGCACATATTGTGCTCCGAATCCTTCCGGCACATCGGGGGTTGTGGCGAGTCGCACAAGTCCACCGAGTCCTCCTCCGGTTTCTGTTACAGATGAGGTGCCATGAAGCAGAGTGGCACGGTCGATAAAGTAGGATGGGATGGTGGAGAAGTCGGTCATGCCAAGCATTGGATTGTTGATGCGCATGCCGTTCCATGTCATCTGAGTATGGCTCGGTGATGTTCCCCGGAACGCTACTGTCGAAAGCGTTGCGCGTCCGTAGCTCTTCACGAAGATGGATGAGTTGAAAGTCAGCACGTCGGCCATCGAAAGAGCTATGTTTTCTTTAAGCATCGCACTGTCGAGTGTGGTCTTCTGCACACCTATCTCTTTCATAGGCCGCTGCGCCGTAACGACCACTTCGCGCAGTTGATGTTGTGCATGTGCGGTCGTTTCTTGGAAGGGTAAAATTCCACTCGACGCAGCAAGTAGGAGTATTATGCTTTTTGACCGAGTCATTCCTTATATTATTGCTAAAAATGATGGATTCCAATAAATTTGAACAGCCACTTATTTTATCGTTTTGCCATTCCAAGGAATGACCATACAATAGTGAATACAGTTATTCTTTCCAGCAGAAAGCTCCTGGGATTATGCCTACGTAGAACTGATCGAGGAGGGTGCCTGTTGGGGAATAGCGGTAGACGATGCCCTGCTGCTGGTAGTCGATGGCATCGGCTATGTACACGTCGCCAGTCTCGGGGCTGATTGTCAGACCGTAATATATGGTCTGTCGGGATGGAATGAATGGCTCTGCTGGTAGTGATGTTGATGTGACTGGCATGCGCCATATGCCACCGTTTATCCAGTAGAGTGTGTCGCCCGCGCCGTTGAGTTGTAGTTTAGAGGGCGCCTCACCCAGCTGCATTGTGTAGCGTTGCTCGATAGTGAAGGTGGCGATGTCTATACGGCATATCGTCGGCGCCTCATAGCCATATGGGCTTCCGGCATATCCACCGTCGGTCAGTGCCCATAGCTTGCCATATCTGTCGAGTGCGATTGATACCGGCTGTATGCCTACGGTCAGGTCATCGACCACGCGGTCGGTCTCTGTGTCGATCTTGATAATTCGGTTCTGGTAGCTCCAGCAGTTGCAATATACATATTTCCCATCCTGCACCATCTGTTCTGTCGATCCCGTGCCGGCCTCCATACCGGGCACTGTGATATAGCCTGTGATGGTATATGTGGTAGGATCGATGATAAATATTCTGTTGTCCCAGAGCTGCGTCACATATGCTTTGCGGTTGTTGACGAAATGGATGTAGCGTGCTGCTGTGAAATTTTCTATTCGTCCTACCTCCTTGAGTGTGGTGGTATTGATGGAGAATATCACGTGAGAGTTGTTGACCACTATCCATCCTTTGCCGTCGTGGATGGTCATTGACTGACCTACGTCGCCGAGCTTATATCCGTTTGCGCGGAAGAATATGCCGTTTTCGACGGTGGTGGATTCGGGGTCGTAGAATGACAGTGTGGCGTTGCCATACTGGTAGTTGCCCTCGTTGGTTATGAATAGTCCGCGAGGCGGAATTGCAAACTCCTCATCAGTGTCGCCATAGTCCCACTTCATGCATGACTGTAGTATTGACATTATGCCGAGAGCGGCGGCAAGCAGCAGAGTGAGGCGTATATGACGGTTCATGATGTATGAGGTTGTCAGATAGACTTGATGTAATCAGATAGAGAGGTCGATGAATGCAAAAACTTCAGTTGACAGTTCGCCGATACCGGGGGATTTCGATATGACTCCGGTCTGTACCTTTATGAAGTCAATATAGGATAGTCCCTTATGGTTGCCGTCGGTGTCGATGGCGTCGGCTATGCGGAAACGGTTGCATTGCGGACCATATGATGTAGATGTGTTGTCGCTCCCCATATTGTCGGCGTATCCCCATCCGAAAGGATTGTTGCTCCAGTAGCCCGTATCGGCCTCCTGCGATGTGCGGCCCGCTAGTCGGGTGCCCCGTAAGGTGTATGTGTCGGCATTCACCCATAGAGGGTAGTAATAGTCCTGCGAGTGAACGAATCCTATATAGTCGATTGAGCCTGCGCCTCCTTGATTGTCGGTCCATTCCACCGCCTTTCCGGGTGCCGACGGACGCTTGTACGTCACCGCATAGTCGCGCAAGGTCTCCGGCTTTCCGGTCTCGCTCCCTTTCAGTTCGTACCATGTGTCGTCGGGTAGTCCGTTGCCGTTGGTGTCCTGCATCACATACACGATTCCCGGTTCGTTTGATCCACCATGATCGGTGTTGGCATAGAAATAGGCGTTGCCCATGATGGCGAAATCATATGCGGTTCCGTTGGAAGCCGGCGATATACTGTGGTCAAATCCTACCACTATGTATCCGCCGAATGCGCCGAGCGACACGTAAAGTTTGTTGTCAAGGCGTTTTTGTGCCCATTCGGCAGCTTTCTGCGGAGTTATGTCGCCGGTTATGGAGGCTATCATTGTGGTCTCGTTGATGAACTGTCCCGGTGCGGGAGTCCATTCGTAGACATGTGTGCTCAGTGCGGAGCTTGCCGATGTTGCCGGGCGGAAATAATCATCGGCCGGCAACATCGGGGAGGCAGATTCTATGATATCGTCCTTATTGCACGACATCAGTATCATGGCTGATGTCGTGGCGATAAGGATATGTTTGAGTGATAGTTTCATTTTACGATTTTGATGCTTGAGTTGCCGGCTTTAATCACATATACACCAGCTGCGAGGTCGGCGATGGTGAACGATGTGCCTTCAACCGACTTGACGCGCTGTCCGGATGCGTCAAACACGATGGCGAAGTCGGCATTGCCGAGGGTTACGGTGTGGCTTGCACGGTCATAGCTGATGTTGGCATCGTTGGCGCGGACGGCTGCTATTGACGATGTATTCACAGGTTTTGCCATGAGCTTGTCGAGGCAGAAGTAGGTGGGGGTGTTGTCGCCATATGCGCCTACATCGGTGGTCG
>CANPDS010000190.1 GCA_947573015.1 uncultured Muribaculum sp. | reverse complement strand
CGTCAGCTCGCCGGTATGCGTGGTCTTATGGCCAAGCCGCAGAAAGCAGGTGCCGAAGGCGGTCAGATCATCGAGAACCCGATTCTTGCCAACTTCAAGGAGGGTCTGTCAGTGCTCGAATACTTCATCTCTACCCACGGTGCCCGTAAGGGTCTTGCCGATACCGCCCTTAAGACTGCCGACGCCGGTTATCTTACCCGTCGTCTGGTCGACGTGGCCCACGACGTGATTATTCACGAAGAGGATTGCGGCACCCTGCGTGGTCTCGTATGCAAGGAGATTAAGAATAATGAGGAGGTTGTTGCCTCTCTCGGCGAGCGCATACTCGGACGTGTATCCGTTCACGATGTGTTCGATCCTACCACCGGCGAGCTTATTGTGGCTTCCGGCGACGAGATCGACGATATAGCTGCCAAGCGTATCAATGATTCGCCCATCGAATCGGTTGAGATCCGCTCGGTGCTCACCTGCGAATCGAAGAAGGGTGTCTGCGCCAAGTGCTATGGCCGCGACCTTTCGAAGAACCGCCTTGTGCAGAAGGGCGAGGCTGTCGGCGTAATCGCCGCACAGTCGATCGGCGAGCCTGGTACACAGCTTACCCTCCGTACATTCCACGTCGGTGGTGTGGCATCAAACATCGCCGCTATCTCCACCATCACCTCACGCTATGAGGGCGTGCTCGAAATCGATGAGCTCCGCACCGTGCAGACTGAGGAGAAGGATGCCAACGGACGTCCCGTAGAGGTTGTCATTGGCCGTCTGGCTGAAATGCGCATCATTGATCCAAACACCAAGATGATGCTCACCACTGCCAATATCCCCTACGGTTCGAAACTCTACTTCGATAATGGCGCTACCCTCAAGAAGGGCGACGTGATTTGCGAATGGGACCCCTTCAATGCCGTAATCATCTCCGAGGTCGGTGGCAAGATCCATTTCGAGAACCTTATCGAGAACGTAACCTACCGTGTCGATTACGACGAGCAGACAAATCTCGAGGACCGTATCATCATCGAGTCGAAAGACCGTACACGCGTTCCCGAGGCTCAGAT
This sequence comes from uncultured Muribaculum sp., assembly GCA_947573015.1. Classification (GTDB taxonomy): domain Bacteria; phylum Bacteroidota; class Bacteroidia; order Bacteroidales; family Muribaculaceae; genus Muribaculum. The sequence goes on along the minus strand of CANPDS010000190.1, from coordinate 3,910 downwards.
TCTCGACAAGAACGGTCAGGTGCTCAAGACCTACGCACTTCCTGTGGGCGCCCACGTGATGGAGCTCAAGGAGGGCGACGAGATCAAGGTCGGCGACGTACTCGTCAAGATACCACGTTCTGCAGGTAATGCAGGTGACATCACCGGTGGTCTGCCTCGTGTTACCGAGCTGTTTGAGGCCCGCAACCCGTCAAATCCTGCCATTGTGTCGGAAATCGACGGTGAGGTCAAGTTCGGTAAGCTCAAGCGCGGTAACCGCGAGATCTCCGTAACCTCTAAACTTGGCGAGGTCAAGAAGTATCTCGTGCCTCTGTCAAAGCAGATTCTTGTGCAGGAAAACGACTATGTACGTGCTGGCACACCTCTGTCCGACGGTGCCATCACCCCCGCTGATATCCTCAACATCATGGGTCCGACAGCCGTGCAGGAGTATATCGTCAACGAGGTGCAGGACGTATACCGCATGCAGGGTGTGAAGATCAACGTCGACAAGCGTGACTTCATGGATGAGAACGACCGTATCTGGGGCAAGAAAGTGGTGGTCGATGCAGGCGACAGCGACAGCGTGCAGCCTGGCCAGATCATCACCGCACGTAAGCTCCGCGATGAGAACTCCGCTCTCAAGCGCCGCGACCTCAAGGTAATCACTGTACGCGATGCTGTGCCAGCTACCTCCGAGCAGATACTTCAGGGTATTACTCGCGCTGCCCTCCAGACTTCGAGCTTCATGTCGGCTGCTTCGTTCCAGGAGACCACAAAGGTGCTCAACGAGGCTGCCATCAACGGCAAGACCGATACTCTCGAAGGCATGAAGGAGAATGTGATCTGTGGTCACCTGATCCCGGCGGGTCCCGGTTTGCGCGAATACAACTCACTCGTTGTTGCTGGCAAGGACGACATCGAAGCCATTATCGATAAGCCTGAGGTGATCGACGTAGAGGCAGTAGAGACCACTGCACGTTAACCGACGAAGTTCACAACGACTTATTTACATCTCTCCTTCCAAAGCTGAATGTAATTCTAAGTCAACAATGATTTAGCTCAAAAGCTTCTATACAGAGCAAGCGGCGTCCCTCTCCGGGGCGCCGCTTCTTTTATAAGGTATATGTGTTGATTGGAGGTGATTATATATTCTTGTAAATTTTGTGTGAATATCTCTGCTATTTTTGTTGCTTTGGGCAAATTGTCGATAAATTTCAAGTTTTTTTGATTATAGATTTCTTGTCTTGGCAACATCGTTTGTTTATGAAAGTTGAAATGACTAACTTTGTGTGAGAAAATAAATTAAATTACAATCATTTATTCATTAATGAAACTACAAAAACTGCATTTTGCTATTGCTCTCTCTGCCATGCTGATGTCAGGAGGACATATTTATGCCGATGACATGCTTGTGGTCTCCGGCTCAGACGGCCGTCTGAGTAATGTCAGTGTTGCTGACATTACTCAAATCACTTTTAATGGTGATAATATGACTATAGCTACAGTCAATGGCAATGTCGATTATCAACTGTCGTCCGTGGAAAGCCTGACTTTTGATCTTGCCACGAGCGCTGTCGATGAGATTGAGACATCTCTCAGTGAGGATGTGACTCTTAATGTGAAGGGTGGTGTGCTCTCTGTCACCGCTCCTGCCGATGTTCCACTATTGGTGGCCGTATATAATATCAAGGGAATCCTGGTCGCTACCCAGGCCGGTAAGGAATCGGTAAGTATTGATTTCAACAATATGGCCTCTGGCGTATATATTGTAAAGGCTAATAACAAGACCATTAAATTCACACTCTGATCTTGTGCGATTAAATCAGTTCATATAATACAAACATTCCAATATATTATCACATGAAAAAGTTTTTACTTCCATCCATACTTCTCTGCGCTGCCTCTGCTTATGCGCAGACCTCCTCATATTCACTCAACATCCACCTCAAAAACGGTGAATCCGTAAAATATGAGGTTACCGATATCGACCGCATGACTTTCGAAGCGCCTGAAGAGGAAGAAACTCCTGATCCTGTCGAAACTGCCAATGTAAAAGTTACAATTCCAACATCATTTGCTACAGGTTGGGTTCAGAAAGTTATGTACGATGGAAAGCAGGTTGCTGAGATCGATCAAGAATACGTAAAAGCGGTAGACAATATTATGATCGTTGTTTATCCTTGTGGTGCTGATGGACGTGCCGATCTTACCAAGGGTGTAAGTTCTACAGGCGCATCCGTAGTGTGGGATCTTGATGCTAATGCCGCTACTGTTGGAGAGGCTGGCGATGATATGACAACATTCTATATTGTCGATGGAGAGGTGCTTACTTCGTATGATGGTGAGTTGCCTGAGGCCACTGTTGAGGCTGATGTAATTTCTGACCGTCGTGGATTGTTTGAACGCAACACATACACTATCGTTAAGATCGGCACACAGTATTGGATGGCTGAAAATCTCCGTACCACTTATTATCTTGATGGAACATCTATTCAAGGCGTTGAATCAAAGGATACTTCAACTTGGAGCGCTAATACAACCGGCGCATATGTTAAGATTGACGATACTGAATGGTTGAAGATGGCCGGATATCTCTATAATGGTTATTGTGTTACTTCCGAAAAGGAAATTGCTCCTGAAGGTTGGGAAGTACCTACACGTGACCAGGTGCTGAAACTCCGTAGCGCTGGAAATATTTTGGCAACAAACTTTAAGGACTCAGAACCCGGTTCTTGGTCAAACGGCACTGAAGGTGAGAATGTCACCGGTTTCTCTGCAATAGCCACTGGTTACTATTCCTCTGCTACCGGAATGACTGGCGAGTTGTCCGAAGCATATTTCTGGACTTCTACTGTATATAGCGACTGGTTGTTTAAGACTGAAGGATTGGAAACGCTCAGAATTAATGGCACTTCTAAAAATATCGCAGTAAGTAATGAGGCCGGTCACTCCTATCCTTTCGGCCACTCTATCCGTTGTGTCCGCAAGTAATTACTTTCTGATATGATGCGGTATCATGAAAGATTCCGCAAAAAATAAAAAACAGACTGCAATCCAAAAAATCGGGTTGCAGTCTGTTTTTTGCTTTATCGGTAACCGTGATACCGTTGCTTTAGCACGTAGCTACTATCGTTACTGTGTCAGAAATTATCAATGATGATCATGTAGGACGCATCGAACGTGGCGCCGGGAGCCAGAGTGTTGACATACTCGCGGTCGGCGAACTCACCTGTATACCCCACGCGGTCACAGCGTCCCCACCAAGGCTCCACGCATACAAACGGGGCGTCGGCCGACGGCGACCACAGTCCTACCAGCGGGGCACTGAACAGCAGAGACAGGTAGGGTGCACGCTGCTTGTCGAGCAGCGACACGCGACGCACCTGTCTGTCTGCCAGAATCACGGCATCGTTGGTGAATGTCGACGCTGTGATGGGAAGCATATTCTCTGAGTCAAGAGTGATATCTACCTCTTCTTTGCCAACAGCACCTTTCTCAGCAATCACCTGAGAATGCAGTGCTCGGTTGTCGAATGAGAAATAGCCATGTATCGGATCTGTGGCATTAAACATCGGATAGTTGAATGCCGGATGTGCTCCGATCTGGAAATGCATGGTGCGCTCATCCATGTTGACCACGCGCCACATCACAGTAAGGCGTGCCTCATGCAGACGGTATCCTATCTCAAGGCGAAAGCGGCGCGGATAGAGCGACAGTGTGTCGTTGTCGGATTCGAGGCAGAACCATGCCTCATCCTCCGGAGCGTCGGTCATAATCTCAAACTCTCGGTCGCGGGCAAATCCATGCTGCCCGAGTTTGAATTCCTTTCCATCCATCCGGTAGCGCCCCTCCCATACGGAGCCTACTATCGGGAAAAGCACAGGCGAGCGGCGACCCCAGAATGCCTTGTCGCCCTGCCACAGATACT
>CANPDS010000189.1 GCA_947573015.1 uncultured Muribaculum sp. | reverse complement strand
TGTTGATAAAGTCCATCACAAACTCATTGGGAGAGTGGGCTATCATCGCCAGATTAGAGTAATGGCCGTGTGCCACTTCAGGAGTAAGTTCGATCTTTATCTCGTTCTGAGGTTTCTGTTTGTTGTCCATTTTTAATTATAATTTAATATGTTTATATTAGAGTGACTATGTTCTTAGTTCTTTGAAAATTCATAAAGTTCTCTGGAGAGATTGGAGTCATTGACATGTACCCGCAGACCTTGGCAACCGGGCATATTCCAAACCTTGGATATATCAAACGATGCATATGATTCCCGCAGATAATTATCCGGTGCGCCATTAAGATCATGCATTACATAAGCCTCCGGCCAAGGATCGGTAAGCGTAAGCGAATCCACTACCAATCCAAAATAGCGAGGCTCTGGAGAATAGTCCGCACGCATGCGCAGATTAAGGTAGGTGCCGGTGCGCCATATCGAATTGAGAAATATAGCATTGCGGTCCCAATGATAGCGTTCGATCGGGCGAATTATGGCAGTGTCGCAATTTATGACTCCAAGCGAACGCACTGTTATCACGCCAGAGGAGTATGGATCGCCTGACTCCGGATAATAGTAAAGCAAAGCCCGGCGTCCGGAATGCGAACTGTCGATCACCGTATTCGGCGCCGTCAAGGTGATCAATGGAGAATCATCGTAGCGCTGAAATGTGAATGTGGTACCACTACCGGCCACAGAGTTGCCGACCGTTACGATCGAGCTATATAGGATCCTATCATTGTACCCGTCATTGCCGTCGGAGCATGCGGTAGCACCAGCCATAATCAGGGCACTCAGGATGCCTTTCAATATGTTGCGTCGCGACATGTTCATGACTTCACGGATTGTTTCACAATGTTTACTATACGTCCATCCGACATCTCGACCATACGGTCACACATTGCCGCAAGCCCCTGATCATGGGTAACGATGACGAATGTCTGACCGAAATCGCGGCGAAGATCAAAGAAAAGCCGATGCAACTCATCGCGGTTGTGAGAATCAAGGCTTCCTGACGGCTCATCAGCAAGCACGACAGCAGGCTTATTGACCAGAGCACGGGCAACAGCAGCACGCTGCCGCTCACCTCCCGACAGTTCCGCAGGCTTATGAGCTCGGCGGTCAGCAAGACCAAGATAATCGATCAGTTCGGCAGCTCGCTCCATGGCTTTCGCACGCGACATTCCACCGATCATCGCAGGAAGCGCCACATTTTCCTGCATGGTAAATTCAGGCAGAAGTTGGTGGAACTGAAACACAAAGCCGATGGTGGCACACCGGAATCGGGCGAGCGCAGCATCCTTCATGCGCAACACATCATCGCCATTGTAAAGCACAACGCCGCTGTCAGGCCGGTCGAGCGTACCCAGGATCTGTAGCAGAGTGGTCTTTCCGGCACCGCTCGGACCCACCACCGACAGCACCTCGCCCCGGTTTATTTCGAGCGAGATGTCGCGTAGCACTTCAAGAGAGCCATATTTTTTTGATATGTTGCGTATTGAAATCACAATATCTTGCTATGATTTTATCATATCTGCACATCACGATGATGTGTGTCAGAGAGATTGTCCGGTAAGTTTTGCCACCACATAGGCTCCAAGCATCAGTCCAAACTGGGCCGGGATCCACGACACGGTGCCAAAAGATGACTTCTTAAAATCGATCTCAGATGTCATCAGAAGCGCTGACTTACGAGGCTGTTCTGTTGAGAACACCACTTTCAATCCTTTGCTTATGCCAATGCGCCTGAGGCGATGGCGAACCTCCCTGGCCAATCCGTCATGCACGGTCTCGGAAATATCGGCATAACGGATTTTTGTAGGATCAGTACGCCCACCCGCACCCATTGATGACACAATCTTCACCTTCCCACGCAGGCATACTTCGATCAGACCTACCTTGGGAGCGAGAGAGTCAATGGCATCAATGACGAAATCAGGCGAGGTCTCCTCAATCAGGGCAGCCACATCGCCAGGAGCGATAAAAGTATTACGGGCATCGACCTTGCATTCCGGATTGATGTCGAGAATGCGATGTCGCATCACCTCTACTTTTGGCATTCCCAATGTTGAAACAAGCGCCGGAAGCTGGCGGTTCAGGTTACTTGGAGCCACCGTGTCGCCATCGACAAGCGTAATGCGCCCTACTCCGGATCGCGCCAGCACCTCCACAGCATATGCACCGACACCACCTACGCCCACCACAAGCACATGCGCATCCGCCAAATGGCGGATGGCATCCACACCTAAAAGGAGTGCCGTGCGTGACAGTGCTTCAGGATTCATGTGTAGATACCCTTATCAAGTGCACCTCGGACGTACCGAGGTGCATCCCCACGTTTAGTTTTTGAATTTCTTGGCTATTGAGGCAGGAACAGCATCCTTGTGCACCATGATATCCATGGTCTTTGCCAGGAAGAAAGGCTTACTTACATACATGAAACCATCATAAAGCTGATTTGTGTCCCATGAGTTCTGGATCTTATAATACATATTGCCCTCCTGATCCTTGGCTGTACCTACGATAACCATTCCATGATCGTCAGTAGTCTCCTTACGGTCAAACATTTCCTGACGCATTTCCTGAGTTACCTTAATCTCCTCAACCGGACCTTTGATATCATATCGTTCGTCAAGGCGATCCTTATCGGACAGCTGTACCCAACGTGAGAGTTCTGTGCCGGACAGATCTTTAGCACCCTTCTCCACGGGTATCACAGCATAACCTTTACGCCATTTGAAGCCACCTTCGCTCACGTCGGCACCCCATGCCACAGGATAACCTTTGTCGAGCGCATTATCCACAATAGCCTCAAGTTCATCAAGAGGCACATTCTGCATTGTGCCCCAAAGCCAGTTGTCAGCTACCTCAAGAGCAAATGGCTCATAGAATGGATGGTGAGTGAACGACGCCACCTCAATATAGTCATCGGTGTTGATACCGAGAGATTCAGCATAGGTCTTGGGGGTATATGTCTTGCCCTTGTACTCAAATGATTCGGGCACAGATCCGAAATAGCTGTCGAGAATAGCATTGAAGCCCTTCTCCCATGCTGTGGACAGACGTTTGCTGCCAGAATTAAGAACCGCATCAAGGTAAGCCTTCAGCACTGCCGCCAGCTCCGAATGCACGTGCTTATCCTCACCGTAAAGGATTCCGGGATATGCCTCTTCTGGCATTGCTCCATATTTTTCCATTACGTAGGGCACATCGTGTGCGGCACCACCCTGCGAAAAGTTGATTTTACCATCCATGCGTACATACTTGCGTGCTTTGTCAAGATAGCACTGACGCACTGTGTACATTTCGCTGAGATCCACCTCCGGACCACCTTTGCGCATGATTTCATCCTCAAAGAACGTATTTGTCGAAAAGCACCAGCATGTACCTGACTGATTCTGGTCACGGACAGGAGTAGTCTTAACCACCTTTATATCGGTAAACTTGAATCCTGTGCTATCAGGCACTACTACCTTGTCATCCCCGGCTGCAGCGAGAGCCATAGCAGACCCATCCCATGCCGAAGCGTTTATTGCCACAGCTGATGCCATGACACAAGCAAATATATGTTTCATCGTAATATGATAATGATAAGTTGATATCTTTGGATTATAGCGGCATCACATGCCTACTATGGACAAAGGTACTAAATTAAGCACACACAGCCAAACTGCAACTACGGCTACTGCTCCGGGAATTTCTTGTTGTACTGTTCCAAAAGGTAGCGCACGTCGAAGTAAAATCCTTTCGGAGCTTTTGCGTCGGTGCTTTTTATAGTAATATAGTCGTAATATGGTGGACGATCCTCCTGTCCGTCGACCACATAATTCTGGAAATTGAGTAGATTATACTCATGCATAGGATTGATGACTATCCATGCATTTTCCTCATCAATGCCGGTGCCTGTCGATACTATCGCCTCCAGAAGGTGATTGAGCTTATACTGCCATATTTTAGCGAGATTGTACTTTTTCTTCTCCTGATAAGCATAGATCAGGAATGACATCTGCCGCAGATCAAACGGATCATCCTTGAGCGAGAGTTCGGCATAATGTATTATTGTATCAGCCTCGGCCGGAGTATGCTTGTCGCGCATATACAGTTCTTCTGCTTTCTGGCTGTAGCGGCTGCGACGGTAGGGATTGTAATCCTCCTGGAAAATATATCCCAGATATAGATGACGGTATTGGTCGAGCGACATGGTAGTGTCACGAGCAGTAAACTGCTTCATCAACTTCGGATAATAGTATTTCGACTTCGGATCACTGATATCACGATGTATCTGATCCATATCCGGCTTTACAGGCTTTATTTTCTCGGCGACGGCAGAGAATGATATTGACAGAGCCACTACAGCGGCTGCTATATGGAGTAAACGTTTCATAATTATTACATATACTGGATCGTGGCAACCGGATGACTTTCGATAACCCATAGCAAGAATGCGATACCGATTACAGATGCCGTTACAATTGCGGGAAGCCCTTTGGCACAAAGATACTGAAAAAATCGTGCTGACGGAAATTGCAAAGGTTTGCCGGGCGGAGTGCGTGCGTAGACATACCCACCGCCAATTACACCGACAGCCGCACCCAGAACCATCCAAAGATAGGAGAATCCGGTCATGCCAACCATCATTCCGACAATAGCTCCGATGCCAATATAAGTCATGCCGTTTGTGGCACGCGACACCGTACGAGGTTGCAATAGATCAATCATTACCACTATGGCGACGGCAATGCCCCATGAAGTCATGAGCCAGGATCCGGGATGAACCACATTACCCAACTTCATAAACCAAAGACCCGCATAGGCAGTAATGGCCGCAGGGAAATAAGGCCGTATCATAAAATAAACCGATACTACCATGAGCAAAACGCCCAAAGCCATCCATACGACTACAATATCATTTGCTGCTTCCATATTTCTGAGAGTTTAATCCGGACTGAAAGTTTAATCCGTCTACGTTAAAACGTGTCATGATACATATTTGTTGCACCCAGACAAATACG
>CANPDS010000188.1 GCA_947573015.1 uncultured Muribaculum sp. | reverse complement strand
TGTTGACCATCAGGTGACATCCATCATGCTCAATGCCTTCCCCAAGTTCCAGACACGCGATCTGCCCGGTCTGAAGACATATCTGGAGCGCAAGGGCGAGTTGCCTAAGGGTATCGTGCTCGGTTTGGCAGCTATAATCACTTACTACAAGGGTGGCGTGCGTGAGGATGGCGCTGAAATCAAGCCTCAGGACGATCAGGCTATCATGGATCTTCTCTCTGAACTTTGGGCTACAGGCGATACAGCCAAGGTAGCTGAGGGAGTGCTTGCCGCTGATGCGCTAATCTGGAAAGAGCATGGCGACCTCAACAAGATACCGGGCCTGACTGCCATGGTGACAGCTTTCCTCGACAGCATCCGCGACAAGGGTATGCTTGCCACCGTTGAGTCGATCCTTTAATATTGCGACATGAAAGAATATATCAAGATAAATCCAGCCGACAATGTTGCCGTAGCCATCGCTCCACTTAGGAGCGGTGACACGGTAACTGTTGACGGCTCTCCAATAACCCTTGTCGATGACATTCCTGCAGGGCATAAATTTGCTCTGTGCGATATTGCCGAAGGTGAGAATGTGGTCAAGTACGGTTTCCCGATCGGACATGTGCGCAAAGCTGTGGCCAAAGGGTCATTCCTCGACCATGAAACTATCGCTACAAACCTTGCCGGTACTCTCGATTATTCAGGAATATCGATCAAGAAAGCCGCTGGAGAATGCCCCGACAGATATCGTGGTGAGCGTACATTTGAAGGATATCTGCGAGCCGACGGACAGGTGGGCATACGCAACGAAGTCTGGGTAATTCCTACCGTAGGGTGTGTAAATGGCATTGTAAAGCGTATCGCCGAGGCTCTGCGCCGCGAGACAGCTTGTGAAGGGGTCGACGATATTATCGCTTTTACACACAACTATGGCTGTTCGCAGCTTGGCGGTGATCATGAGAATACGCGCAAGATCTTGCGCGATATGGTACACCATCCGAATGCCGGTGCCATATTGGTGGTAGGTCTTGGCTGCGAGAACAATCAGCCTCGTGCGTTCGAGGAATTTTGTGGCGACTATGACCGTGAACGTGTGAAATTCCTCGTTTCGCAGGAAGTGGAGGGTGATGAGGTCGAGGCCGGAGTGACTATCCTTCGCGATCTATATGCCAAGGCTCGGGAATGCAAGCGCACTGTGCAGCCTGCTTCGAAACTGCGTGTAGGTTTGAAATGCGGTGGATCCGACGGTTTCTCCGGCATCACTGCCAATCCATTGCTTGGCGAACTATCCGATTACCTGTGCAACTGTCAGGGAGGCACTACTGTGCTCACCGAGGTGCCTGAGATGTTCGGTGCCGAGACTATCCTCATGGAACGCTGTGCCAATGAGACACTTCTGCATCAGACTATCGATCTTATCAATGATTTCAAGGAGTATTTTCTCAGTCATGGAGAGCCGGTCGGTGAGAATCCATCTCCGGGAAACAAGGCCGGAGGCATATCCACTCTTGAAGAGAAAGCTCTTGGCTGTACGCAGAAGTCTGGTAAAAGCCAGGTGAAGGGGGTACTGGCCTATGGCGACCGCCTTACCATCAACGGACTAAATCTGCTGTCGGCTCCAGGCAATGACCTTGTTGCTGCCACAGCACTTGCGGCAGCAGGTTGCCAGATGGTATTGTTCACCACCGGCCGAGGTACGCCGTTCGGCACTTTCGTGCCTACTGCCAAGATCTCTACAAACAGCTCTCTGGCACGTCGCAAGCCCGATTGGATCGACTTCAACGCAGGCACTCTGGTAGAGGACCGTTCCATGCCGGAAGTGCTCGACGATTTCATCGGTTTTGTGCTCGATGTAGCTTCCGGACGCCGTGTCAACTCCGAGATACATGGCTATCAGGAGATCGCCATATTTAAAAATGGCGTCACATTATAATAAATCAGCGTATCACCCCGTTTTATCGGATAGAGATTTGAGATATCCGTTATAGCTATTCCTACAAACTATCCGTACAACACAATAGCAAAGCATTATGAAACCTTTCATGGATGAGAATTTTCTTCTCCAGACCCCTACCGCACAAAAGCTCTATCATGAGCATGCTGCCGGTATGCCTATCATCGACTATCATTGCCACTTGATACCAAAGATGGTGGCTGACGATCATAAGTTCAGTTCTATCACCGAGATATGGCTTGGCGGCGACCACTACAAATGGCGTGCCATGCGTTCCAACGGAGTGCCTGAACGATTCTGTACCGGAACCGATACTTCCGACTGGGAGAAGTTTGAGAAATGGGCCGAAACAGTGCCATACACTTTCCGCAATCCACTTTACCATTGGACACATCTTGAGTTGAAGACAGCTTTCGGTATCGATAAGTTGCTCAATCCTGAGACAGCTCGTGAGATATTCGAGGCATGCAACGATAAGTTGCAGAACGATCCGAATATGACTGCCCGTGGTCTCATGCGCCGCTACAATGTGGAGACCGTGTGTACCACCGATGATCCTGTCGATTCGCTGGAGTATCACAAGGCAGTAGCCGACAGTGGTTTCGAAGTAAAGATGCTCCCTACATGGCGTCCCGACAAGGCTATGGCCGTGGAGAATCCGGAAGCATTCCGTGCATATATGGAGAAGCTTTCGGAGGTGAGCGGAGTTACGATAAGCAAATTCCAGGATATGGTGGATGCTCTCCAGAAGCGTCATGATTTCTTTGAATCGATGGGATGCCGTCTGAGCGACCATGGTATAGAGGAATTTTATGCCGACGATTATACACAGCCTGAGATAGATGGCATATTCGACAAGGTATATTCGGGCAAGCAACTTACGGCTGAGGAGATCCGTAAATTCAAGAGCGCAATGCTCGTAGTATTCGGAGAGATGGACTATGAGTCGGGCTGGACACAGCAGTTCCACTATGGAGCCATACGCGACAACAATTCCAAGATGTTCAAGCTACTCGGTCCCGACACAGGTTTCGACAGCATCGGCGAGTTCACCACTGCCAAGGCTATGTCGAAATTCCTTGATACACTTAACAGCCGTGGCAAGCTTACAAAGACCATTCTCTACAATCTCAATCCATGTGCCAATGAGGTTATCGCAACTATGCTCGGCAACTTCCAGGATGGCAGCGTGGCAGGCAAGATACAGTTTGGTTCCGGATGGTGGTTCCTTGACCAGAAAGATGGAATGCAGAAGCAGATGAATGCGCTCTCTGTGCTCGGTTTGTTGAGCCGCTTTGTGGGCATGCTCACCGATTCCCGTTCGTTCTTGAGCTACCCACGCCATGAATATTTCCGACGCACTCTCTGCAACCTTGTCGGCAACGATATTGAGAATGGCGAAGTGCCATATACCGGTTATGAGGAGGCACGCGTCAACCAGATGATCGAGGATATCTGCTATAACAACGCCAAGAACTATTTCAAATTTTAAGTCAACCGGATAGCTCATGGAAATAAAGCAGACAATCGACAAGGAATACAACCAGAAGATGACGAGCTTCCGTTGGGTGATATGCGGATTGCTCTTTTTGGCAACGACGGTCAACTATATGGACCGTCAGGTGCTGTCGCTTACGTGGAAAGACTTCATCGCTCCGGAGTTTCACTGGACTGATGCTGACTACGGACTCATTACTGCCATATTCTCTATCGTCTATGCTATAGCCAACCTTTTTGCTGGCCGCTTCATCGACTGGATGGGTACCAAGAAAGGTTATCTTTGGGCCATAGGCGTATGGTCGGCCGGTGCATGCCTTCATGCTCTGTGCGGATGGGCTACCGAGCACACCGTAGGATTGCATGATGCTGCCGAAATGGTTGGTGCTACTGGCACAGTAGCTTCGCTTGTAGCCATTACCTCGGTATACTACTTCATAGCTGCCCGTGTGGTACTGGCCGCCGGTGAAGCCGGTAACTTCCCTGCAGCCATTAAGGTGACTGCGGAATACTTTCCCAAGCGTGACCGTGCCTATGCTACCGCCATATTCAATGCTGGATCGACTGTTGGTGCGCTGGCAGCTCCGATATCCATTCCACCGTTGGCGCGCATGTTCCAGAACATGGGTGTCGGCAATGGATGGGAGATGGCTTTCGTGGTGATCGGTGGTCTTGGATTCGTGTGGATGGGTCTGTGGATGTTCTATTACAAAAAACCGGCAGATAATCCTCGTGTAAATGAGGCAGAGCTTGCCTATATAGAGCTCGACAATACCACTCCCGATGAGACTCCCGAAGCAAAAGCCGAGCAGGAGGATACCAATAAGGATGTGATCCCATTCTGGCAGTGCTTCAAGTATCCGCAGACATGGGCTGTGATCGCCGGTAAATTCTTCACCGACGGTGTGTGGTGGTTCTTCTTGTTCTGGATTCCGGCCTACATTTCCGATGTATATGGATTCGCATCCGACACCGGAACCGCCCAGATGCTCATTTTTGTGCTCTATGCTATCACGATGTTCTCCATCTATGGCGGCAAGTTGCCTACTATCATCATGAACAAGACAGGTCTCAATCCTTATGCCGCGCGTATGCGTGCCATGTTTATCTTCGCCTTGTTCCCTCTGCTTGCTATATTCGCACAGCCGCTCGGTGCATATTCCTACTGGTGGCCTGTGATTATCATCGGTATCGCCGGAGCTGCACACCAGTCATGGTCGGCCAATATTTACTCTGTAGTGGGTGACATGTTCCCAAAGAGTACTATTGCTACCATCATAGGTGTGGGTGGCATGGCAGGAGGTGTAAGCTCGTTCCTGATCAACTATTGCTCCGGCAAGCTTTTTGACTTCGCTGCAGCTACTGGCATGACTTTCATGGGATTCGAGGGTAAGGCCGCCGGATATTTCATCGTGTTCTGCATCTGCGGTGTGTCATACCTCATCGGATGGTGTATAATGAAACTTCTTGTGCCCAAATATAAGAAGATCATTGTGAAATAATGAACTGATTTAAACTTATCAATGTATAGGAGACTGCAAGTTAAAACAATGATGCAGTCTCCTTTTTTACACTCTGAAATTTGTCTGCTTCAAAATTGTGCTTTACATATGATTGAGACTGAAAGATTGATACTTAGACCGTGGCGAGAGACGGATGCGGAAGATTTGTTCCGCTATGCTTCCGAC